>VFZK01000508.1 GCA_016871215.1 Acidimicrobiia bacterium
GATCGCTCTATCAAGTCTGGATAGGTCGTCTTTGCAAACCGCCTATCCTAGGGCACTCCCGCTTTCCTTTCAATCCCTCCGTTCCGGTTCAGTCGCTATAAGCCCGTTCGGCGCATAATCTGGGTGAGAGACAATCAGACCTGCGATCTGCATTCGGTCTGATTCAAAGCAACTTGAAAACCCATTCGAACTGGGTTGGCCCACGCCATAGTTACCGATGAGCGGGTACGTCAGCACCAGAATCTGTCCGCAATACGAGGGGTCTGTGAAGGTCTCGGGGTAACCCACCATTCCCGTGTTGAAGACCACTTCGCCAGAACAGGAACGTTCAAATCCGACGCTCCGACCCTCGAAACTCGATCCGTCCTGAAGCACCAACCTTGCAAGTTGCAGTGACGATGCCATCGTCTTCACCAGAGAATCCCTGATGGTGCGGAGCCTGCGAAAGCCACCCTCCAGAAGGCCGCCGCGGCGCGCCTTGTCGGGACCGAATCCAACATTGATGAATCAGAACAATGTGTAGATGAAAGGCGCAACGGCTGAGCCCTGAGTGAGCACCAGCAATGAGCCAAAAAGAGTCAGAATGACGATAATTGGCAGCAACCAGAATTTCTTGCGCTCACGCATGAACGCCCAGAGTTCGATCATAAACTCAAACATGGACTCGCTCCTCCATAGAGCATCAGAACTGTTGTTTCAAATGGGCTGCAGGCCGAGGGTTTCGGGGAATTCGGTAACTCGAAAGCTTGGGGTCGAATCCTCGTCGCATTGGATCTACTTTGAAGAGCCGCATTAGAAGTGCCCCGATCGTAAAGATCGTGAAAAACAGAACGCCAAGGATTATGTGCGAGTTGACCCATCCGAGGGCATGCCCCAGAATCATCCAGCCTCGGTAGACGGGCTTGAGCAAAGCGGGCGCCAAGAGGCCCAGCAGGGCGACAACCAAGGCGATCCCAACGGCCCACATGCGAAGCGGCCGAGCGCGAAAGATCAATGGCCACAGGCCAATGATGGCAAATCCGCACCCGACGACGAATGCGAAAGATCTCAACTGACTGCGTTCGATGCCTGAGTGCACGCGATCTCCTTCCTTCAATCCAACTCGAACTCTTTCCTCCAGTCGCTGTCGTTGGCCAACGCTGGCTGCCGGGCTTTTTCGAGTACGCAATTCTCAAGCACGAGGACATCCATTTCCGTGCGCATGAAGCATCGGTAAGCGTCCTCAGGAGTGCACACGATGGGCTCGCCACGAACATTAAAGGAGGTGTTGACCACAACACCGCAGCCAGTCTTTTCCTCGAACGCTTTGATCAACCGGTGGTAGGCGGGATTGGTTTCTTTGTGCACCGTCTGGATTCGGGCGGAGTAATCGACATGGGTCACTGCCGGGATGTCGGACTTTGGGACATTGAGCAAATCGATGCCCCAGAGAGATTCCTGGTCCGCTGTCAGCGCGTTCCTTCGCCTCTCGCAGACAGGCGCCACCAGAAGCATGTAGGGACTATCGGTGTTCATTTCGAAGTAGTCCGCCACCCGTTCTCGCAGGACAGAAGGAGCAAATGGCCTGAAGGACTCCCGATACTTGATCTTCAAATTCATCACCGACTGCATCTTCGGACTTCGCGGATCTCCGAGAATGCTTCGGCCCCCCAGAGCCCTTGGGCCAAACTCCATTCGCCCGTGCAACCAGCCCACGACTTTTTCTTCAGCGAGGTGCTGAGCGACGCGCGCGCAGAAAGCGTCATCTTCCAGCTGTTCATAGGGAGCCTTGATCTTGTCCAGAAAAAGCCGAATCCGCTCATTGCTGAAGGACGGGCCGAGATAGCTGCCGCGCATAACGTCTGTGGAAGAGCCGTTATCTCTTGACCTGCTCCCGCCTTCCAGCCTGTGCCAGGCGGTCAGAGCAGCACCGAGCGCCCCCCCAGCGTCTCCCGCTGCAGGCTGAATCCAAACGCGCTTGAAAGGACCCTCGCGAAGAATTCTCCCATTGGCGACACAATTGAGAGCCACACCGCCGGCCAGGCAGAGATTCTCCTCCTTCGTCTCGCGATGGAGCGCCGTGGCGAGCCGTAACATGATCTCTTCGGTTACATCCTGGACCGAACGCGCCAGATCCATTTCGCGCTGTGACAGGGGGCTCTCCGGCTTCCGGGGTGGCCCATCAAACAGGGTTTCGAACCGGCCGTTGGTCATCGTGAGACCTGTGCAGTAGTTGAAGAACTCCATGTTCAGGCGGAATGTGCCGTCGGGTTTCACATCGATCAGGTTGTCCAGAATGGCCTTGGCGTAGCGAGGCTTGCCGTACGGCGCCAGCCCCATGACTTTGTACTCGCCGGAATTGACCTTGAATCCGGTGAAGTAGGTAAAGGCGGAATAGAGGAGTCCGAGCGAATGCGGGAAGGAAATCTCCCACAAAGGCGTCAGGTCATGGCCACTACCAACCCAGGCCGAGGTGGTTGCCCACTCTCCCACACCATCCACCGAAAGAATCGCCGCGCTCTGAAAGGGGGAGGGGTAAAAGGCCGAAGCCGCGTGAGACTCATGGTGCTCGGTGAACAAAACGGGCGGCAGCGAGGCCTTTCGAGTACCACCGAGCTTGCAGAGCTCCTTCTTCAGCAGGTCTTTGAGTAGCAGCTTCTCCTTAAGCCAAACGGGCATCGCGGTCATGAAGGAGCGGATTCCTCTTGGGGCGAAGGCAAGATAGGTTTCAAGAAGCCTCTCGAACTTGATTAGAGGCTTGTCATAAAAAACGATCTCCTTCAACTGCTCCAGGCCAACCTGCTCCTCGTCAAGACAATATCGAATCGCGTTCTGCGGGAAGCCGGAATCGTGCTTCTTCCGCGTGAATCTTTCTTCTTGTGCCGCAGCGATGATCTCACCGTTCCTGATCAGGCAGGCAGCGCTGTCGTGGTAGAAGGCAGAAATGCCTAGGATCCAACTTGTACCATCCGTCCCAGCCATAGACTCTCCAGAGGTCATGTGTACCTAGTGTAGTGTCCAAGAAGTAGATGGACAATTGGTTTTGAGGTTTTCTGGTTCTGGGTTGAGTACAACCGGGCTGAATTTGCTCAAGAGTCTGACGACACCGCGAGAGTTTTGCCCCGATGGATTCGACCGTGGCTGTCCAAACAAAGGGTTTCGGCTTTTCATTCCACACCTGTAAAAACTCCTCCATCGCCTTGATCAAGTCGGGGACACTGCGGAATGAACCACGGCGGATTCGTTTGGACGTCAATTCGGCAAACCAGCGTTCCACCAGATTGAGCCAACTGGAACTGGTCG
>VFZK01000509.1 GCA_016871215.1 Acidimicrobiia bacterium
CACCGCCCTTTCAGTGGGACCGCGTAGAAGTGTGCGGACGCTCGCCCCGAATCTGTCTCTAAGTCTCCGAAAAGCTTCATCCAATGCCCGTTTTCACGACTCAGCGCCGACCAAAAGTATCTGCCCAGTCTTGGTGCATACAATTTTATGCACCAAGCACCAAACCAAAAGGCTGATTCGGTGCATAATTTGGGTAGTACAAGCTTAGTACCAGCCTCTCCTGGGGACTTAACTTCTCCAGAGCGACCGCAAGGCACTCAGACACCATCCCGCGGGCTCGGTCTGCATCACGTTCCGCGATGCTCTCATCGGCTCTGCCGTGCGAGCTGACAGAGGGGAGCTCCGCGTCGAGTTCCTCCATCGAAACATTCTTTCGATGTAATCGAATCTGGTCGATTGCCATTCGATGAACGACCACTCGAATCCATCCTTCCAGAGATCCCAGGCCATGATACTGGGCGATCTTGGCTTCCCTAAGCCCTCCTTCCGTTGGCAGAAAGAGATCTGTGAGTAGAGTGTCGCTCAGCTCGGCTGCCTCACTCGCGCTGGTTGATGCCTTGAGTGCCGTGCTGTGGATGACGGGACGATACCTCTTCTGAAACGCTTCCCAGGCTCGGGTGTCACCCTCCGCACAGGCCGTTGTGAGAAACAGGTCAGCCCAGTTCAGGCTGTCCAACAATTGCGTCACGGCCTGTGCCGGCGGCACGGCATCGGTTGCCACGCTCTCGACGCACCTTTTCGCAACCCTCGAAACTTTCTCGGTGAATTTCGACAGAGACAGGGAGAGCAGCGAATAGGTCTGGGATGCAAGGCGCCACTCTTGCTCGGCGCGCGCATAGATCGAGGCAACGAGCTTCGGCCCCAGAGCACTGCCTGGCTGTGTAGCGAGGTTTCGACCGCAGGTCGGACAGACTTCGTCGAAGGTTTCAGGCCGATCGCAAGCTGGACAGTGAAGACTGCCATCCATAGCGTGAGTCTAGCCGAGGCGTTGCATTTATTCTATCCCTTTGCTACACACACGGTCTGACGATCCGCAAATTGGCCAAGTTTGGCGAAAGGCATTCGACCATGACGCAAGGAACACCCGGTCGATCGAGTCGGCGACCGCTGGAGATTGAAGTGAAGATCAGGGTGCGGAATCTACCGCGGCTTCGCCGCCAATTGCTAGAGATGGGATGCGAGGAGAAGGTGCCACGAAGCTTGGAGCAGAACTGGACTTGGGATTTCCCAGGCCAGAGCCTGCGGCAGCAGGGGAAGCTATTGCGCGTGCGCCAGTTTGCCGGCTGTGGGCAGCTCACTTTCAAAGGGGCGGCTGAGCGGTCGCGCCACTTCAAGATCCGGGAGGAGCGGGAGACGGAGGTTCGAGACCCTGCCGTCCTCGCGGTCATCCTGGCGCGCCTGGGACTGGAGGTCATGTTTCGCTATGAGAAGTTCCGAACCCTCTATACGCTCGAGGTTTCCCGATCGCGCCATGCGGTCCTTGTGTCTGTCGACGAAACGCCAATCGGGAACTACCTGGAAATCGAGGGAAGGGAAGCAGACATCCGCCGAGTGGCCACTGCGCTGGGCTTCGAAGAAGGTGCGTTCATTAAAGAGAGCTATGTCGCTTTGTTCGGAAAAAGCCGGCTGGCAAAGAGCCAGCGTGACATGATTTTCCCTGCGATCATGAAGACTCAGCGGTCAGCAGTGTAATTTTTATCGTCGTGGCGTTTCGACCAGGGTGCTTCTAAGTCATTAGTCTGGCCGTGGTTTCTCAGGATTTCGAGCTTGGCAGCTGTTTTGCATTAGCCCTGGGCGAAGCCAAGATCGAACCGCCAGCGAGGAGGAACTGTGAAAGCGAAAACCACAACGCGCATCGGGGCCATGGCAACCATGGTTGCATTGTACAGTTTGATGACACCCACCGGGATGGAAGCCGGCCTGGGCAAACTCTGGCCTTTTGCCTCAAAGAAGCACATCAAGAAACAGATTGATCCCATCAGCGGACGTGTCTCCGAGCTGGAAGAGATCAGCCGCCAACACGGGGTGCAGATCAAAGAGATTGACGAGCGAACTCAGACCGCTCTCAGAGCTACCATGAGTCAAGTTGAATCTGCCGACGCCAAGGCAACGATCGCCGGGCAGAAAGCCAGTGACGCGGAGCTGGCTTCGGGAAAGGCCTTCGCTTCGGTCGGCGACGTCGAGAGGCGCTTGAACGGCCGGCTTGAGAATGTGGAAAACTATCGCTTGGTTCGCACGATCCAGGTTGGGTTCAAACCTAACCAAAGCGATATGGATGCTGTGGGCCGCGAGCAGCTCGACTCCTTAGCGTCTGAAATCAAGGGCTCAAAAGGCTACGTGCTCGAAGTGCAGGGATTCGCCGATCCGCGCGGCTCACAGCAGGGAAATTTGGAGCTGAGCCGGCAGCGCGCAGGAACCGTAGTCCGGTATCTTTCCGAAAAACACGAGGTGCCCCTCTTCCGGATGCGTACGCTGGGCATGGGTGCTGCTAACGCCGTTAAAGACGAGAACGGACACCTCAGCAACCCAAAGAGCCGGCGCGTCGAGATTCACTTGCTTCAAAACGATGCAACCGAATTGGCGTCGAACTAACTCGAATCGACGGAGTCAGGAGATCAACGCAAGTCAGAATCGAATCCAACCGGGAGGTTTCCTATGAGACGATGGAGTTCGCTAGCGCTGTTGCTTTGCCTGTCGCTCGTTCTCAGCCAGTCTGGCGTGCTTGCCAAAGGAGGACGCGGGCAGGGTCAAGGAAGAGGGAGTCAGGGAAGTGGCCCCGCGTCTTCCCAGGGCTCGCACGGGAATGGCTCCGGTGTTGCCGATCGCGATTTCGGCATCGATCGAGCCAAGGAGGTCGGTCGAGGAAAGAAGAAGGGACTGTACAAGGACCAGTACTCGATCGGGGATCGGCGCGACGACGATCACCGTCGCGATTCGCACAAGCGGGACAAAGTCAGAGCCAAAAAACACCGCGATGAAAAGAAAGATCGAGACGAAAAGAAAGATCGAGACTGAGGGCCGGCAGGAAATCATTCCAAGTCTTGAAGAGATCGAGCCGCAGATGCCACTCCGGCATCTGCGGCTTCGTTCTTTTCGGGACCGATCTTGGCTGCGGCCCTCCCGCTGTTGGTTTGTTTGAGCTAGTGTATTGTCCAACAACTAACTGGGCAATAACAGGAAATTAGTTTATTGTCTGGGCATGCCGATGGTTTTGCCTCCACTGACGCTGAGTGCCACCGATCGAGGGGGAATCGAGCGCTGGTTGAAGGCCCACGG
>VFZK01000510.1 GCA_016871215.1 Acidimicrobiia bacterium
ACCACTGGCTGGTCCACTGGCTGGTCTACCTTTCCTGATAATCTCCCAGCCTTTATTACCTGACGCGTTCAGATTTGTCCAGCACTTTGTGCGCTGTTGCAGGTTATTTCTCCATGCCTCCTTAGCACCGCCGCGGTGGAATTAGCCGGGCTTTGGCGGGGATTCGTTCTGTTCGCTGCCGCCTTTAACGCCTCTGGCGATTTCAGCCCTTCACATATCGCTTCGGCTGGCGAACCCAGTGTCGCTTTCCGATTGGGGCCTTTCGCAGACAAAGAGGAGCTTTGGTACCCGCGACCGGACTACGAAAGCGGTGCCGGCTTTCTCCAGAGGGTTGCGGCCCAGTCTCCTAGCGCGCTTTTTGTCGTTCATCACTGTCCTCCGGTAGCACGACAGTTCCGGCCCGAGCGCTACGCCACCTACCTGTCCCGCTCGAGCCTTGGGTTTTACGAATGGAGCCGGGAACGGGGTACGCGCGACGTCTGGGAAGGAAGACGGCTCTTGAGCACCTGGGAAGAACTGCGCGAGATTTCGCGGTCAGATACGCAGGTATTCCTGATGCGTCCTCTGACTGTCATGGCGCAACTTCGGCCTGAGGGTATCTGGCCGGAGCGTCTCGACCGAGTCACGCGCGAGTTCCTCAGTCGCGACGGGCGAACTGAGGTTCTGCGCGTGTTGCTGAAACGATGAGATCATTGGCGTGAACAGCCCTGCCGATACTTCTTCCCTCACACTTCGGGCACGGCCAGATCAGTGGCTCCGGCCTTGGACATGATCGCTTCAGGGCAGTAGCGCTGAATCATATCAAACGCGATTCTGGCGCGACGGACACGTTCTTTGGTGAGGGCGATCGCGGTCGGTTCAATATGGGTGCCGCTGGGATAGATGTCGGGAGCGTTGCGCAAGCCCAGCTTGACGTAGAGCGGGGAGAGAACTCGGATGAACTCCGGAATCTCGAAGTGGCGGATGAACCCTCCAAAGTTGTCGGGCGACTCGACGTAGAAATCCAACGGGATCGCGACTGCCTGGCGGATGGAAGCCAGCAACGGCAGCGGAAGGTCAGATGAAACGTTGAACGTTCCGGCGCCCAGATCTTCGAGAATCTTTACTGCGATCGGATTCGTAGCGCTGAGTTGCACAGAAACCTTGACGACCAGATTCGAAGGCAATTTGCCGGCTTTCTTCATTTCATTGACTAACCATAACAGTCCCAAATCGGCAACCAGGATGCCGCGCAACCCAAGATCGCACCCTCGCTTGATGTCTTCAACGGCAAAAACGACTTGGTCCACTCCGCGCAATCCGAGCCCAATGTTCTTTCCGGCCAGTGTGAGAGGTTGAGCGCCGATGTCCCAAGTGGCCCGCGGCCCCACGAAAAGGCTGACCTCCATCTGCTGGTCTTTGGCGATTCGGAGCATCTCCTTGATCTCATGGTCTGTCAGCAGCAGAATGCCACTGCCCTGGCTGATGCGATGGATCGTCAGACCATGTTTCTTCGCTTCCTCAATCACCGTTTGTAAGCAGCGCGGTCCTTCGACGCTGGGAATTTCGAACCGATACTGCGCTCCGTCCGGGAATCGCTTGGGCGAGGCCGGCAAGTCGCAAGCATCCCTAGGTGGAAAGCCGCAGCTCTCAAGAAACGTTCGAGTCTCTTTCATAAGGAATCCTAGCTACCTTTGCTGGACAGGGCATCGTCGCCAAGGCGGTCCAGCACGTGCTCTTTGATCCATTTGCCATCCCACCATTCGGTCGGGTTGACAGGCACGCCATGCAGGAACAAACCGAAGTGCAGGTGGTCGCCTCCCGCTAACCCGGTCGCACCGCTACGTCCCACGACCTCTTTCTTCTTCACCTGTTGGCCAACTTGAACGCCAATCGAACTGAGATGCCCATACAGAGAGATCAGCCCACACCCGTGATCGATTAGCACGGTGTTTCCGTAAATGCCGAAATAGTCGGCCAGCAGCACCACACCGTCGTTTGCAGCTTCAATAGGGTACTGCTGGGTTACGGAGAGGTCGAAGCCAACGTGGTCCTGGCGGTCGACTTCCTTCCCCTGGTAAACATAAGTTCGGTGATCGGCAAACAGCGACTCGACTTGCGAATTGCTCAGCTGCAGGAACGCTCTATCCCACAGGAACCGCGGCGCCGATTTTGGCGTCAGCTCCCGAATCTGGTCATGGTTGGCCTTTCGCAGCTTGCTGTTGATCTCCAGGAAAGTCTTGATCAGGTCGCCCTGGTCCTTGACATTGGGACTATGTGACATGACTTCGGGCACCACCTTCTGCAGAAACCCGTCGTCGAGCGCAATCTCGCGACTGCGAAACCTTTTTGGAAAGACCTTATTCCAAAAGCCAGCCACTGCCTCGTTGCCTGCGCCGTCGCGCGCCACCACCCTGAGCAAGCTCTTTCCCGGAATGTTGTAGGCCAAAGCGAAGAGCGAGAATCGAAGATTAGGGTCGCTGCCCGTCGGGTAGCCTGGGAAGAAATTCGGACCGGCCTGGACGCCTGACACTTCGGCGTCTGGAGACACGCGGTAGACGACGCATTCAGACCCCCCCTGGTTAATATAGTGCTGTGACGACAGCACCTCGAGCCGCGGGGGATAAATATCGAAGACGAAATCCCGCTGTTGTTGTGACTTGTTGCCTCCAAAGAAAACTCTCCAGGAATGATCCGAAGCCGTGATCGCCAAACTGGCAGGGCCATCCTGTACCTTGTACTTCTCTGCGATCAGCCGTCCAAGATCGATCGTCGTCGCCTTCTGCTGTCCGGTTCGCCAAAAGGTGAAGAGCGACGGCCCCGGATAGGACTCATCAACCAGTGAGACCCGTTGGTCCTTCTGTTTCAGCAAAACCGTGACTTTGTTGAGGCCGTTGCCGGCATCCTCGACCTGTAACGACAGGCCCGGAGTACGTCCCAGGGACTTGAATTCCCGGTCAAAGCGAACCGACGGAGCCTGCCCTTCCCAGCGCCTGAAGCTCGCTGCGAAGCCTACCAGCAGGATCAGCGCAACGAGACCGAGAAAGACCGGCAAAACGCCAACGCCTCGATTCAGATTCCGGGCTAACGTCATCGACGAGTGGGCTTCCTTTCTCCAGGCAAGGTCTTAAAAGGCCGTAAACTTAGTATGGGCGCCGGAAAAAGTCTAGCCAAACATATTTGAAATTTTGATTCCATCGGTCGGCTGTACGATGATCTTGTTATCGAGGCAGGATCAAAGGAGACGACCGATGGAATTGTTCGCAAAGCTGTTTGGCAGCCTGCTGGTGT
>VFZK01000511.1 GCA_016871215.1 Acidimicrobiia bacterium
GAAAGCAATCGCATCGAAAACAGGCGGCAGCGCCGCCGCGACTCCAGGCGTCGCCGCCGACAACCTCACTGATCTGCCTCAGCGGCTCAGCACCACACCGAGACGGTAGGCCCACCTGAACTGTTACTTGAACAAAGAGCAATCGCCACACCAGCAGAGGAGCGAAACATGTCTATCTAGTTGAGCAAATTGTATTGATAGGAGACCAGGTTAGCAGTTGAAATGGCCGCTCAACAGTGGGACTTCTGGAGCGACCGCTGCCAGCTTGCGCAGGCTGTGGAAGATGTTCCAGGCAGCAAGATGTGCCGATCGGGTGACCGGGCGCGGCGACAGCATTAGGATGGCCTACGGCCCGTCTGCTCCTTGGATGAACGAGGCGTGGCGGTCAAGCAGTTAAACAAGCTCCTTCACCTTCTTCACAATGCAGTTTGCGCTCAGCCCATACCGCTCCAACAGTTCTTCAGGCTTGCCCGAGCGGGGAATCTCTTGAACGGCCATCTTGAAGACACGGACGCCTGCGTTCGCCACGGCGTTTAGCACGGCATCCCCGAGACCACCTTCGAAGTAGTGTTCCTCAACGACCAGCAACGTATTCCTGGTTTCTGCAGCGGCTTCAAGCAGTCCGTTCGCATCGACGGGCTTGACAGAGTATGCATCCAAAACCCGAACGGCGATTCCCTCGTGGCTTAGGGCGTCACAAGCCTTGAGTGCTTCCGACACGGTGACGCCGGCCGCGACGACCGTCAGGCGTTCATTCCCACTGGATCGCAGCGTCTTGCTGCCGCCGATTTCGAAGCCGTCTTCGTTGCTGTAGAGCACCGCATTCTTGGGCCGGCTCGTTCGGATATAGACCATCCCTTCGTGCGCCGCGGCGATAGCTACCAGCCTCTCGGTGGAAACTGCGTCACATGGGTAGAACACCACCGTATTCGGAATCGCACGGAACCAAGCCAGATCTTCCAAAGCCATCTGCGAAGGGCCATCCTCACCGATGGAAACACCACAATGGGATCCGGCACACTTGATGTTGGCCATCGAAATAGCCCCCATGCGGAGATGGTCCATGGCCCGACCGAAGAACGCCCCAAACGTCGAGACGAAAGGCACTTTGCCGCACTTGGAAAGACCGATGGCAAGTCCCACCAGGTTTTGCTCGGCGATGAAGCCTTCGAAGAATCGTTCGGGATACGCCTTCAGGAACTTCTCAGCGAACGTCGAGTTCTTGGTGTCGCCATCCATGGCGACGACAGCAGGGTTCACCGCCCCAAGTTTTGTGAGGGCCGCCCCGTAGGCTTCTCGGGTCGCAACCAGATCACCCAACTTGTAATCGGGCGGTGCAATGGGCGCTCGTTCCACGACAGGCCTGGAAACCGGTGTCGGTTTCGAAATGACAGCCGGTCGGCCTTCCCCTTCCAACGCAAGCTCGCCCAGGGCCTTCTCGACTTCTTCGCCCTTCTTGAGGGGCTTGCCATGCCAGCCCTCTTTGTCCTCAAGAAAGGAAACTCCCTTTCCTTTCTTGGTGAGCGCGACGATTGCCGTCGGCCGGCCTTTGGTGTTCCGCGCTTGATCGAAAGCCTCGACAATCTGTTGAGGGTTGTGACCGTCGATGACGATCGTGTGCCAGCCAAACCCGCCGAACTTTCTGGCGTAGGCGCTGCCATCCGCACCATGCATTGTGGCTTGGCTTTGGCCGAGGCGGTTGACATCAACGATCGCGGCCAGATTATCGAGCTTGTAATGAGCAGCCAGAGCCGCAGCTTCCCACACGCCTCCTTCCGCCGTCTCACCGTCACCCATCAGAACGTAGGTTCGGTAGTCCAGATGGTCGAGTCTCTGCGCATTCAAAGCCATCCCCACCCCAGCCGAGAGTCCCTGTCCAAGCGAACCCGTCGCCATCTCGACCCATTTGAGGCGGGGTGTTGGGTGGCCTTCGAGGTCACTGTCGAGGCGCCGCAAGGAAAGCAACTCGTCCGGGGCCAAGATGCCGGCTTCCGTCCAGGCCGCATAAAGTACAGGCGCCGCGTGGCCCTTGGAGAGAATAAACCGGTCGTTGTTCGGGTGTTTGGCGTTCTGTGGGTCGTACCGCATCACGTGAAAAAACAACGCCGCAACCAGATCTGCAGCCGACAAACAGGAAGTCGGATGTCCCGACCCGGCTTCGGCTGTTGAGATGATCGAATGTACGCGCAGCCGCTTAGCCTTGTCTGCTAAGAATTCAATCAAGTCGCTCGTCATGAAGCCCTCGCTCGTTTCTTCCTTCGAAGTGGGAAGCAGGTGCCGAAACAGGACGGGATCTTATTATGAATTTGGGCACTTTTCAAACAAGGCGCTGACGCCGGCAGAGTCCCGTCAAATTTGGGTCAGTCCTTGGGTCGAAACGGAGTCCTGCCTCAGGCCCGGGAATTGCTTTGGACTAGACTGAGCTTCTCAGTGCCTCGACCGTCAAGGAAGGCTCGGGCTTCGAAGGCACCGTGGCTGTGGCCTTTGGCAGATGAAGTGCGATCACAAAGTAGAGCCGGCAGGGCAGGGAACGCTAGTCGTTTGTCTTCAATCGCTGGCGTTAGAGGAACGGTGCGAGGCAAACGCAGTTCTTACACGGCTCCGGTAAATCCAACAGAGAGGTACTCTATGAGACTTCGTAACAGGCCCTTGGTCGTTGCTTTGTTCTTTAGCCTTGCTCTGCTTTCACCTGCTGAGGGCTGGGCTCAGAGTTCCGAAGTGCCAGCTGGAACTCGCTTCATGGTGGAACTTCGCGACAAGCTGGAAGCCAAACAGATCAAGAAAGGCAAGAAGTTCGAAGTGCGAACCCTCGAAGCGCTCACGGCCAGCGACGGCAATCAGATACCGGCCGGAGCCAAGATCAAAGGCCGAGTCACTTCCGTGCGCAGAAACGAAATGGTTCTGAGATTCGAAGAAATCGACACGGGACGGGGCAAGTCGCCGATTATCGCCTCGGTCGCAGGCGTTGCCGGGGAAAAGGATGTGAAAGCAAGAGTCGGGAAGGAAGGAGAAATCACCACTTCGGGAGGCCGAGCCAAATCGGCAGCGATTGGAAGTGCCGTTGGAGCAGCCATCGGAGGTGCGGTAGGTGCGGCCAAAGGCGGGGCAACCAATACCGTCATAGGCGCTGGAATCGGAGCGGGTGCTGGCGCCGGTGTAGGTGCTGCGGCGGGTGGGCGGGACCTGGAGCTGACGAAAGGTACCCGGCTTGACGTTGTGTTGGACCGGCCTCTGTCATTCAAAGCGAAAAGGTAAC
>VFZK01000512.1 GCA_016871215.1 Acidimicrobiia bacterium
AAGCTTACCGTCATGCGTCTACCCAAACCCGACCCGCAGCAACGGCGCATCCTCGCTGCGCTTCGGGTTCCTCTGCCGGTGAAATAGCTTGTAGTCAGGCGACTCCGTGCCTGCGATTGCGATGGAACCCTCGCCAATCCTGACATTGCCGGGAAAGTCGTCGCTCCAAGCTAAAGGAAGATCCGTCGAGCACAGTAGCAACTGCCTGAGCCAATGGTGTCTCTTTTGGGAGCGATGAGCCGGACTCCTCAGTTCGAGCAAGCAACGCGGCAAGTTCCGTGGCTAAGGTGCGTTTCTCTGAACTCGGAGTCGCTCTGACGATCTGCAGCAACTGCCGCAACAGTTGATCCAGATCTGAGGATGGCCTAAACGGCTGGGCAGAAGGAGAGAGATTTTGAGAAAGTGAGGAGGTATGTGAAGGCACTTGCTGGGTGGCGCGCGGTGTCCCGGGCTGTTGCGCCAAGGCGTCCAGCGGACCTGCGCGAGGCTCAGCGACGTCCCGCTCCGGCTGGACTTGCAGCAAGGCAAGGAGCTTGGCGGCTAGCTTCCTCATTGTCTCATCGGGCGCGGAAGTCGCAAGGTACGACAAGGTCTGTAAGGCAGAAGAATGTTCCGGTAACGTGAGCTGCTGGCCGGCAAAAGCAAGTGGGCTCGCAGATTCAGAAACGGTTGCAGCCGTGAGCAGCACTGCAGGCTGTTCCAGATTGGCTGGATTTGAGGGAGTAGCAGCGAAGCCAGTTTGCGCTGTGCCGACCGGTGTGGAGGACAGTTGCGTTAAAGGAAGCTGGCGCAAGTGTCCCAACAGCAGTTTCAGATCCGAATCGAGTTTTGCCAAGGCCGCTTCTGGCGAGGCATTGAATACATCTAAGATCGCTCGCAGCTTAGCTTCAAAGAAGATACCTGAATTCTGGATCGAGTTCTGGACTTGCGGGATCAGTGACTTCGCAACGGGGCCTGCGGTGATGGGTTCAAGCAGGGATTTCAACTGACGGTTCTGAGGTTCTGTCAACAATTGGCCGTTGTGCTTCAGCAGTTGCTGCAAAGCGTCGAGCAAGCGGGCTGGATCAGACTCCAGCGTGGTGGCCCCGCCGGCAGAGGCCAGGCGCTGAACGACTGTCGCCAATTCGTAGTTCTCGGTGGCGCTCTGTGCCGTCGAATCGACTAGCTGCAGTTCAATGGTGGATCCGTTCTGTTGAACGCGAAGGTGGAGTTGTTGGCCTTCAGCTAGCGGTAGCTGTGAGCGCGCCGCAACCTTCTTGGTTCCGAGACCCAGTAGGAGCTGGCCTTCTTCGTTGATCTTCAAGACGGTGGCAACGATCTGTTGCCCTAATGTCAGCCGCAGTCCTTCGGGACTGTAATTGCCCTGTAGAATGACTCGCTGGAGCGACGCATCGATAGGCAGGATCTGCATAGCGCCTCGACGACATCGTATCGGCACGGCTGATCAGGAGTCTTATTCCTTTGACTGGTGCTCGGACAAACTGCCGCCGAGACCGCACAATCGATCAATGAACGTTGGTACCGCAATGCCGCACCGATCGACCTTCGGTTGTCAGAACCCGTAGCGCAGAAACCGCGCCTTCCGCGGGTCTGCGGCAGTAGAGCTTGCGCTTGCAATGCGGCAGGTTCAGCATTCCACCGACCGATATCGACTAGCATCGAGGAGCAAGGTCTCCCCAAGCTGTGCAGTGCTGAATCCAGCCGGTGCCAACCCGTTTTACCGCAAGCCGCAGACCTGCAAACAGCGCGGGATCTGGGCTGTGAGATGCGGTTGTGCTACAGGTCAGTTTGCCCGCACCGGATGGTTAGGCTCCACCGGCTGCTTCACCTTAAACCTGGACTAGATCATGGTGCGCGGCAAGCGCTCTTTCGCTGTGCCTTCGCACCTTCCGCGGAAAGACTTCCACGGGGTTGCTCCCAGCGGGAGCTCTTACACGACAACGCTCATCAACAGCATTGCCCGATCGCTGACAGCTGGATTAGAATGCCGGGAAGTCAGGCGTCGCTGGGGCTGGTTTCCTGTGCACTGTCCTTCAACGGCAGTCGCCACGATCCGAAGACGCAAGACGCTTCTCAGAGATCCACTTGAAGACGAGCGGCGAACGATTGCACAAGCACTGGGCAAAGCGCGATTGGAACTCGTGGCGCAATCCTGAAAAACTGAAATCCGTAGACCGAGTCAGCACACTGGGCAAAGCCTAGCTTCCTGAGGAGAGCGATATGACAGCAGGGAGGTTGAAAGGGAAGGTTGCGGTTGTGACGGGCGCCTCGCGCGGCATTGGCCGTGCCACAGCACTCGAACTGGCCCAGCACGGCGCCGACGTTACCGTCAACGCCCGCAGCCATCCGGACGAAGGGCTCCAGGTTGTTCGCGAGATCGAGCGGATAGGCCAGCGGGCGATTCTCGTTCACGGAGACGTTGCGGACCGAAAGTTCGACGAGCGGATGATCGACGAGACGGTCAGGCAATTAGGTCGTGTCGATATCCTTGTTAACAACGCAGCCGCCAGCGTGCGCAAACCGCTGCTGGAACTTGAGGTCGAAGATGTCGAGAAGGCCTGGGCTGTCAGCCTCTGGGCGGTGTTTCATTGCAGCCAGCTAGCAGCCCGGCAAATGGTCAAACAGGGCGAAGGCGGCAGCATTGTCAACATCAGTTCCGTTCACGCTTACCGCCCCTATTCGAACTCGACGGCTTACAACGGCGCCAAGGCAGCGATCAACCACATGGCTGCGACTTGGGCCGTTGAGTTGGCCAAATACGGAATCCGTGTGAACACGATCGAACCAGGCTGGATCGATACTCCCGGCGAGCGCAAGCATTATTCGGAAGAGCATATTCGTGAGGCTGGAAAGAAGTTGCTCATGGGAAGACTCGGCACGGCTGACGAGATTGCCAAAGGCGTTTCCTATCTGGTTTCGGCGGATGCCTCTTACGTTACGGGCACCTGCCTGCGCATCGATGGCGGATTTGTGTTGCCACTGCCGTAGCGATATCCTCTGGTCCGGCATTGCAGAATCGTGAAGACGGAGTGGGGCGGGCGTTCGCCAACGTTTGGTCGCTTGCCCTGCTGGAAATCATCTCTCAGTTTCAGATGGAGCTTAGGAGACCTAAATAAATAACCTGCACCACTACTGTCCCAACGTTAGTTGAATAGATGCAACTGGTTACAGGAACTGCCTTTTTCTTGTTTGGGGTCGGTGGCTGAGAAAGCCCGTAGAATCGGGGTTTTCTCGAAAAGCGTGACGCTCAGGAC
>VFZK01000513.1 GCA_016871215.1 Acidimicrobiia bacterium
GTCTGATCGATCAGCCACTATCCATTCCCTGGTGGAACGGCTTATCATTACGTCTGACCACCTACAATGGTCCGACTAATCTGCCCAGAGCTTAGCTGAATCGTTTCCCGTGGAAATCCAGGCTAGCGGAGTCCGGAGATACCCCCCTGCTCGATTCGGTTTCCCGCTATTTGCGCAAGATGGGAACCGTTCCCCTGCTGACCCGCGAGCGCGAGATCTATCTCTTTCGAAAGTTGTCGCGAACCCAGACTCGCCAAGCCAGGCTGCTGGGACGTCTCAAAATCGGAGCGGCGGTTCTCGCCCGCGAGACAGCTGGCTCGCCAGCGCCAAGCGATTGGGACTCGCTCGACTCGAGCGGCCAACACGATTCAGTGAAATCCGCCAGCCGGAGCGAGGAGCTATCTGAATTCCAAGGAAGAGCCGCTGCAATTCTCGCGGAGATGGAGGCGATCGAACGGCAATGGCGGCAGCGGCCCAAACAGAGATGGAATCGCTCTGCGGGCAGATTGGTGCTGTGTAACTACAAGCGCTGCCTCGTGCGGCTCGGAAGGCTCTGGGTGGAGTTCATGCCCGGAGAACGCCACCGCAGGGCAGTCTTCGAAGAACTGCGAAGCATGAGCCAAGAAATGACTGCCTTGCAGCGCGCCATTCGCAACCGCCAGCAACAGTTGGCGAGACAGAGGAGCCGTTCGGCAGAGCGATTACGGAGCGCCCTTCGGCGCTTGCAGCACGCGCTGAAAGAGAGGGAGTTGGTGGCACACGCCAACGCGGACTTCCTGAAAAAGACGCTGGCCGAATGCGAGCGCCTGGAGCGCCAGCACCGCCAGCTACGCCAGTCCATTGTCGAAGCCAATCTTCGCCTCGTTGTTTCCATCGCGAAGAGATACTTTCACCAGAATCTGAGCTTTCTCGACCTTGTCCAAGAAGGGAACCTTGGGCTCATGCGGGCTGTAGACAAATTCGACTATCGACGGGAAATCAAGTTCTCGACGTATGCGACGTGGTGGATTCGCCAGTCGATTATGCGTTCGATCTTCACCCAGGGAAGAACCGTGCGCGTGCCGGAGCATCTGTCCCTGACCGCACAGAAACTCCTCAGAGTCCGGAGACAGTTGAATGCTAAGCTCAAGAGAGAGCCTTCGACCGAGGAAATCGCCACCGCCGTCAACCTCACGCCGTCTAAGGTGGGGGCAGCATTTCGCTCGGTCCAGGACTCCATCTCTCTAGACTCCCTGGCAGGCCCTCATGAGTTGTGGCGGCTGAACTTGCTGGCGGACCACAAGCGACTCGACCCGGCAGAGCTGGCAATCCTTCGGGACCTGCAGCGAAAGTGCCGGCAACTGTTGAGACAACTCCGCCCTCGGGAACGTGCGATCCTGCAACTCCGCTACGCAGGTGAGCTCACGCTGGAGGAAGTTGGACGGCGATTCATGCTCACGCGTGAGCGAATTCGGCAAATCGAGAAGGAAGCTCTGGGCAAACTGCGAACCTCGGTGCTACTCTCGGCATCTGCTCTTGAGCGTTCGGGAATCGATTCGGGAGGGGACACGAATGGCAATTCTTCCAAAAGAGCTCGATAATCCGGAGACACCCCTCTTTCCGATTGGCGTCGTCGCTGAACTGCTTCAGGTGACGGACCAGACATTGCGAGTGTATGAGAAGAGCGGCATCATCAAGCCATCGCGGCGCAACAGAGATCGCTACTATTCGGCAAACGACATTGTCTGGCTCAAGTGCATTCGGCGCTTCCTGAGAAAAGAGGGACTGAACCTTAGGGGCATTGAAAAGTTGATGCAGTTCGTACCTTGCTACGACATCAGCCCTTGTGAAGAGTGCGCGGATTGCACAGCTCACTTCAAACGCTGCGTCCCCAGGCCACCCAAGACCGCTCAGAACACCCGCAATTCCAAAGGCTGCAAACGCTAGCTTTCGATCGCGATGTCAAACTGGCTGAGCGCAACTCGCTGCCCTGCCGCATCGCCCTGTAGGGTCATCCGATAATTACCCTTTCCCAAAGCGGCACTCTTCAGCAAGAGAGTCACCAGGTTCTCGCCGAACAGCCTCTGCTTAGGTACCGCTAGAGTTTGGTTCCAAACAAGCCGTGTTTCCTGGTAAATGCTGACTTCGATCTCTCGCAGATCGAGTTTTGGCAGTGAGAAAACCAGAACGGCTTGGTCTGCCTGGGTGAAGTCGATGCTGATGAGGTCTGGGGCCTTCCCCTTCTTTCCATCGAGAAACAGCAGAGGAGAGAGGTAAAGTCCCGAGCCTGTATCGACCTCCGCCTGCCGCTGGCGTTGCGTGAGCTGAAGATCTCGCCCTGCCAGGTCCCGTTCCAGTTCGATTGTCCGCAGTTGAGCAGCATTCTTTTGTTTTTCAAGCCCCTCAATCGCCTGCTCAAGCTGCCGTATCGTCGAGCCCGACGATAGTCCTTTGTAAGCCGGAAACAAAAGGAAGGCCGTGAAAACGAACGCGGCCAAGGTGAGCGGGACTGGAATGACAAGCGTCTTCATCCACGCTTGGAGCAGCGCCAGGACTGTTCTGGCCGCTCCAGGTTCAGCTGTGGGTTTGGACGCCGGGGGATCCGGCTCCACCGGCGCCGGGTCTCCGTTGCGGTTTCGGTCCTCAGAAATGTGCATCTCTATTCCTCCGAGCGGTTTTACATTGTTTCGTCTTTAGCCAGCTTGTTGGCTGGCGCCCTGCCCAAGGTTGTCTGTCAGAACAGCGGGAGATGGAACTTATCGGCAAACGGTTTGGCGTGTTGAAGCTGATCGAAGAATGAGAATCGCCAGGGAGCTAAACGGTAAATGGTTTCTCTCGAAACCCCTGGAAGTAGAGGTCAAATCGAAGTGAAGCCACTGGTGAACCTAGACTTGTTCCTCGCCTAGACAAAGGCAAGAGAGTTACACACTCCCGAATAGGCGATTAGGTCAAGGATTTTGATACTTCACGGCACTAGTGTCCAACTATAAGTTGAATAGGTTCAGTTGTTTGCTCATAGGCCGCTGAGCAGGTGCGGGCTCAATCTCTGAAAGTACCTGTAAAATCAGCCTTCTTTCGAACAAAGTCAGACTCAGAATTTGCAAAATTGTGTAGAGACTGAAGTTGAGATTGAGCTGTTTTTTCACGATCGCGACTAGGACGTAAATGGAAACGGCGATCCAGACTTGAGACTTGACGGCGTTCTCGCTGGTTCCATAGAACGCTTTGATTCGAAGATGTTGCTTGATCCACTTGAAGAACAGCTCGAC
>VFZK01000514.1 GCA_016871215.1 Acidimicrobiia bacterium
GAACTGTTACTGCGATGGAACCCTCGCCAATCCTGACATTGCCGGGAAAGTCGTCGCTCCAAGCTAAAGGAAGATCCGTCCGAGCCAGGGCTGCTCGCGAATCGTGGCTGAACTCCAGCAGTCACGCCACGCGTTGACGCCCAGAATCCCACCGGCACACTGCGAGCTTCGCCAGGCTCTCGAAAGCTACCTAAACCCGAAAGAAGAATAGCCTTTCTGATAGCGAATTTGTGGCTGGTTAGGTGGCTCCAGACCGCTCTTCGTAGCACTTTTCGCCTCACACAGGGGTGATCGCTCCAGCCAACGTGTGGAGCAGGCTGTGCGGAGCGGCGCAGAAACGTCGTGAGCCTGCGTGTGCGTCGAACACGACTGATGGTCTTGGCCTCGCCCCTCGGGCTGAAAGCGCCAGCTCAGCAGGGCTCTGCCGTAAAGCCTGGCTCTGAAGGCTCTTTTGACGGCAGTTTCGAGACTAGCAGCAGGGCTACGGCAGCGCACACGGCGCCGAAGCAGAAGCTTGCCCATGCGCCCCAAAGATCGGTCAGCATTCCGTGCCAAGCCGAGGAAATGCCCGCCAACGAAGATACGATCATGAGCAGTGACAGATTGCGCGCGCCAGTAGCATGCGATGAAATCGTCAGGCAGTAGTTGGGAAAATAGACGCCGCTCAGCTGGGCCGCTCCAACGAGAGCGAAAACCAGAACGTAAGGAGTTCCTTGGACGAACAACACCCAACAAGGAATGAGCGCTAGGACCACCTGCAGCACCTGGAGCGTCGGTCGCGATCCTCGTCGTTCAGCCAGAGTTCCGTAAAGATAGCCGCTCACCGATTTGAACCCGAACTGCAAAGCCATGACATATCCGACCCAGCGCTCCGGCGACGAGCCCGTTGCCTGGCGCAGGTGCAGAGACAAATTCGGCAGCACCCCGAGGCCGGCGTTGTTGGCGAAATTGGCCGCACAGAGCCACAGCATGGGCCGCGACCGGAACAGCGAACGGAAGCTCTCCCAAAGGTACGACAAGGCGGGCGCGCGCGCGTCTTCCTCGACGTCGATGAGCTGCAACCTGGCAATCACCGCGGCAGCAACCAGCATACACGGGACGCCAATCCAGTAAAGCGCAGCATAGGAACCCAGGTCGTCTGTCGCCCCAGACGGTGCGTTCATCAGCTTCTGCGCCAGAAGCGATCCGGCAACGGCTGCGATCGGGCCGATGGTATACGTCACCTTCATCGCCCGCGCCCGCCCCTTTTCGGTGGTTCCGCGCTTCAGGCATTGGAACAGGTATACCTGCTCAACGACAGAGAGGACCCCCACGATCGACGACTGGGCGATGACGGCTGCAATCTTGGCCGAGGTTGAGATCGGCGCAATCAGCAGGCCGCCAAGCAGCCCGAAGGACAATGCCATCGCTACTGCACAGCCGATCGAGACGACCTTCTCGAAATGGCACGGAACCAGAGCCGCCAAGAACAACGGTGCGATTCCGCCAAACGCAAAGACAGCAGCCGGCAGATTGGCGAGAGTCGCGTTGGCGCCAAGCCGGTCGCACAGCGTTGCTTGAACCACTCCCACGTAAGTGACAGGAGCAGCCAGGTAGGTGGTCAGCACCGCGACCGCGAAGCAGGCGATGTTGCGTCTCTCCACAGCTGGCGAAAGAATCGGATCGACTGCCAGCATTTCTTGGGCTTGATCGGGAAGCGCCATCAGCTTCTTCGTCGTTCGGCGATAGAGGATCGGAGGGGCTGAGACAAAAGGGCTTTTATATCATTTCGGTCCGGCGGACAACCACCCAAACCGGGTATGGGCTATCCGCTCCGCCCACGGCTATTTACGTTCGCATCCTCCGGGGACGGCACCTGTTAGCCGCAGGGCTCGCAAGAATCCTGGTACCACTGGGAGGTGTGAAAAAATTGAATCCAGGCAATTCTATTCCGTGGAAACTCTGACTCCACCGGCCGCAAACGCGCCACCTGGGTAGAGCGGGCGCTCCTGCGCACGCTCAATGTCAGAAGCGACCGACACTTCACTTTTTTCACAGCAATTATGGCCCCGGGGCCACAACGAAACTTTGAGTGCGAAAGCATTCTCACCCAATCAATGACATTTCAGAAGAGCTCCCCTCAGCGAGGTAGCCAGTATTTCATCGACGAAGGGCTTCGAATATTAGAGAATCCTGGGCCGAATCCGAATGAACGGCGGAGGCTGGCCTGGGAAGCTGGAGGTCTTTCGCGAAGGGGCATGGGCATCTTCGATGCCGGCATCGATCAGTGAAGAAAGCGTGCGTGTGGAGCGTGACTGGAGGGGAGTGTAGCATGGAACGCGTGGGCATTCTTGAAGCGTTGCGCGATTTCGATACGGCACTGTTGGCAAACACCATCGGTTACATTGACGCGACACCTCCGCACGAGTATTACATGGGAGGGTCGATCCGGTCCGTCACGCCCTCGTTGGGGCCGACGGTGGGCGTTGCCGTCACCTGCGAACTGGACAGCAGCACCCCTGACGGAGAAGCCTCACTGGACGGCTACTGGCGGCAGCTGGAATCGATTGCGCAAATGCGAGCACCCGTTGTTTGGGTCGTCAAGACAGTGGGTGCCCGTCCGGATCACGAGTGTGTCATGGGCGATGGCATGGGCAAATCGCTGTACGCGCAGGGATGCATCGGCGTGGTCACAGACGGCGGCCTGCGCGACCTGAACGGCCTGCTGAGCATCCCGTTCGCGGCCTATTGCCGAGGTACGGTCATTCACCATGGCGCTCTCCGTTTTCGCCGGATCGACGAACCCGTCGAAATCGGGGGAATCACCATTCGTCCAGGCGATGTGATTCACGCAAACCAAGAAGGCGTCATTCGGGTTCCGCACAGCTGCCTGGAAGCGCTCCCAGCCAAAGCAGCGCAGATGCGCGCTTTCGAGCATGATGCGCATTGCGTGTTGAGGCAGACCGGGATCGGCCTCGCCGACAAGCGCCAGAGAGTCACCGATCTTCTGCGTAGTTACGGCTTCCGATCGTAGCCAGAACTCGCTGAAGCAGACGAGCTTCGGTTTAGGGGCGTTTCCTGCCGTTGCCTTAGCCGCGAAAGACGCCCGCCAGATAGGGGCTAGTGTAGTGTCCAACAACTAACTGGGCAATAACAGGAAATTAGTTTATTGTCTGGGCATGCCGATGGTTTTGCCTCCACTGACGCTGAGTGCCACCGATCGAGGGGGAATCGAGCGCTGGTTGAAGGCCCACGG
>VFZK01000515.1 GCA_016871215.1 Acidimicrobiia bacterium
TTCTCCCAGTCCTGAGCGTCACGCTTTTCGAGAAAACCCCGATTCTACGGGCTTTCTCAGCCACCGACCCCAAACAAGAAAAAGGCAGTTCCTGTAACCAGTTGCATCTATTCAACTAACGTTGGGAGAGTAGTGGTGCAGGTTATTTATTTAGGTCTCCTAAGCTGCGTTGGGCGAATTGTAGCCCAACGTGTAACGGAGCTTCAGCCGGTTGATCACGGTCGCAAGCGCAGCGTCGAGCGAACCACCGTTGCCTGCATCCATAATCTCACCGCCGGTTTCCTCGGTAATCTTCCCGACCAGGTCATCCTTGCCCAGACTGCCGATCCACACCGGGACCCGCATCGTCAGCGGGGCGCCCTGTCCGGCGGTCTTAACGCTATAGATTACGGTTTCCGATTCCATCGCCATCCGGATCACTTCACTTTGGCTGGAACGGGGGCGCGTGCTGTTTTCGTTGTCGGACACCAAGATGACGACGCGGCGGCGATCTCTGGCAACCAGGCTGAGGTAGTAAACGGCGTCGAACAGTCCATCCACGATATTGGTTCCGCCTGCGGCTCGAATGGTTCCAATGCGGTTGGCGATTCTCTGCCGGTCAGTTGTCAAGTCTTCCAATCGTTGCACGTCACTCGCGAAGGTGAACAGGCAAACCTGATCGCCTCGTTTCAGCTGATGCAACGCACGGTAGGCCGCCTGGCGCAGTTCGTCCATGTAAGGTGCCACACTCCCGCTGCGATCCACCACCAGGGCGACTGCCAGGGGGTACTCGTCGCGCGAAAACGACTGGATGGGCTGCTCGGTTCCGTTCTCGAAGACCCTGAAATCGTCTCGTCGCAGTGTCTCCATAGGCCGGCCGGTCCGGTCGCGCACGGTGGCGTCGACCATGACAAGCTGAACGTCTACTTTCAGCAAGAAATCGTCCGTGCCGTTCGTGTCAACCGCTGGAGGCTGCGAGTTGTCGGAAGACCCTGCAGGCGGCAAAACCACAGGCGGTGTCGTGCGACCGACGGAGGCCACCTCCACGGTTCCACTCTCGGCCGGAGCAGGAGCTGGTTCGTTGTCTTGGCTGAAGTCCGGAACCGGGGAGCTCGTCGAATCTGGCGGAGTCGTGTCCGCCGGGGCGGGATAGCTTCCTCTTGAGATCGAAGGAGGCCCGACCGGAATCGACCGGGCTAGCTGGACGGCACGCTGAGCGACGGCCGCAGGCACTTGGAAAGCCCAATCGAACTTCAGTTCGAAGAGCATATCTCTGGGCAAGTCGGGATCCGGGCCACGTTGAAGCATCACGGAAGCCAACCCCACCGCTGCCCCGGCGGCGCCTCCGTAGAGAGCGCCCTTCCTCCCACCCATCATCACGCCCATCAGAGCACCTTGCATCCCGCCCTGCCCAACAACAATCAGCCCGGAGTCGTTGGCTCCATCACCTTTCAGGGATTGGTCGCCCTCTTTGGACGTTTTGATGTCGGTGTAGCCGGCCCAGAGGATGCTGGCCTGCAGCGGTAGGACCGTACCGTCAGCTAGGCGCACGTCGTCGAAGCGAAGCCGCATTTCTGCCCGGCCAGCCAAGCGGCCCGGTCGGCGGACATGGGTTACCGTCGCCCGAACCTCACTTCCTCGGGGAATGGCGACCGTTCCAGCCGCTAAAACCTCATCGGAAGTCCTGAAGTAGGCCCGATCGCCGTCGCGCGTCGAACCGGTGTGCAGCGGCGTCTCAAGTTGAACCACAAGCTTTTCTCCAGGGCTCACCGTGAGGTCTTGAGCAACGGACGCGACTGCGGGACTCGGCTGGCTGGCCGTCGAGGTCGACTGGGCCCGAATTCCAAGACTTAAGCAGACGACTGCGATCAGACCAACCAGGAGGGTCACATTCAATCTTCTTTTCATGGCGGGCCCCCAGCATGGAGTGGAAAGCCACGAGTGGATAGATAGGTGGATGCGGCAAGGGAGTCGGTAGTTGCTATTGCAAAAGGATTTTTTCACGCCGTCTGGTTGAGCAACACCGGTTCCATTTCTGAGCAAGCACTTTTGTGGGATTTTCCAGCAAGCGCCCGCTTCGATGGCAGACAGATCTGGCGGCACTGGAGGTGTTGGCCTGCAGTTGACCGGCCCCCGAACTTGGGGGTCTCAGAAATCCAGCTTGATGGGATTCGGTGGGAAGGTCACGGCAAAGAACAGCATCGCCGCGATACCCAGCGCAAAGCGCCGTGGACCGATGGGGACCTCTTCGTTCAGGGTCGGTGGATGCTTCAGCCGAATGAGGAAGAACGTCAACGCGAGGAATAAGATCCAGGTGGGCTGGCGCGCGACGACGGTATAGGTAGCGAAGGAAAAGAACACCAGACGGTAAACAAAGATACTCTTCTCCTGAAAGAGGGCGTAGAGAATATGGCCGCCGTCGAGCTGGCCCATGGGTAACAGGTTGAGGGCGGTGATAAACAGGCCTGCCCAGCCCGCAAACCCAATTGGATGCAACAACAGATCGTGGCCTTTCGGAAGCGGGCCGTGGATCCATTCAGCAATTAAGGAGAAGAGAATCGAATCGCCCAGACCCAGAGTGCCCTGTGGACGATGATTCACTTGAATCACACGCGACATCGCAATGCCAACCACCGTTGCGGGCAGGGCCACCACCAAGCCCATGGCTGGGCCCATGATGCCGATATCGAACAGAGCGCGACGGTTCGGAATCAGGCCCCGTATCTTGATCACAGCCCCCAAAGTTCCGAGCAGTGCCAGCGGAAAAGGAAGAAAGTAAGGAAGGGTGGCCGGAACGCCATAGTACCTGGCTGCGAAGTAATGTCCCATTTCGTGGAATAGCAGAATGAGAATCAGACAAGCCGAATAAGCCCAGCCAACAACCCAGGCAGTGCTGAGCACCGTGAGTAGGAACAACAACGCCTGCAGAATCACGGGCTGCGATGCCATCAGTTGCGAACGCTGCTCTGGTGACCCGGCGGGGCTCCCATCCCCCTTCCTTGGGGTCAGTTCGTTAAACGAGTCAGACAGAAGAATCTCCTTCCCAGGTGCTGTGGCAGACGAGACGGTTTGTATTCTGGCACGAACCGAACATTCTGAGCGCGAAATCTGCAGTGCCTTGTTCTATGAAAGGGCATGTCAAGAACAAACTTCAACCTCGGCGGCTGGCCAAGGAATCTTTCATGGACAGCTTGCCCCTTCTCCGTCGGGAGTTGCTTCCAGCTTCCCCAGGTCCCCAGCTTCTCTC
>VFZK01000516.1 GCA_016871215.1 Acidimicrobiia bacterium
ATTCACCTGATGCTCCGCCGTCTGGCGCAGCATTCAGAGGGTTTTTAAACACCCTCTCAGGTGGGATTGATCGGTAAAACCCGCAGCGCCGGCTCGGGAGTGATTCTAGACTCCCAGGGATACGTCCTCACCAATGCGCATGTCATTGCAGGAGCGGCGGCGGTTGAAGTGCGGTTGCCGGCACTCATCGAATCGGGTTCTCCCGGCAAGTCGATCCTGAGGGGGCAAGGCAAACGCTTTTGGGCTGAAATCGTCGGCGTCGATCCTGAGACGGACTTGGCGGTGTTGAAGCTTCCGGCAGAAGGTCTTCCGTCTCTGACCTTCGGCGATTCCGACCAAGTGAGGCAGGGACAGCTCGTACTAGCCTTCGGCAGCCCTCTGGGCCTGGAAAACTCCGTGACCATGGGCGTCGTCAGCGCCACCGCACGCCAGTTGCGGCCTGAGGATCCAATGATCTATATCCAGACGGATACGCCGATCAATCCGGGCAACAGCGGCGGGCCGCTGGTAGACCTGCAGGGCCGTGTGGTAGGTATCAATACCTTCATCCTGTCGCAGTCTGGCGGTAGCGAAGGCATCGGGTTCGCAGCGCCCAGCAACATTGCGGAAAACGTCTTGAAGCAATTAGGGACGACTGGGCACGTAAGACGGGGAACCATCGATGTGTATGCCCAAACCATTTCGCCAGAACTCGCTCAAGGGCTCAGCCTGACGAGGGACTGGGGCGTGATCCTGGGGGATGTCTTCCCTGGCGGCGCTGCAGACCGCGCCGGACTAAAAGAGGGGGATGTGATCCTGGCGCTGAATGGCAAGGTCATGGAGAACGCGCGCCAGCTCGAGGTGAATATCTATCGCCAGACGGTTGGCGAACGGGTTTCCCTAGATGTACTGCGCGGCGTGGACTGTTTGAAGATGGAAGTGGTCGTGAGAACCCGGGATCTCGATCCAGAGCGCTTTAGCGCCCGCGTGAGCGTGACAAACAATCGCGTCCAACGGCTTGGGATACTGGCTGTTTCGCTGGATGCAAAGATTTCACAAGAACTTCCGCCGCTGCGGCGCCACGAAGGCGTGCTCGTTGCGGCCCGGGTTGCGCCTGCCTTTCCAGGAGAGG
The DNA here is from genome assembly GCA_016871215.1 of Acidimicrobiia bacterium. Taxonomy (GTDB): domain Bacteria; phylum Acidobacteriota; class Terriglobia; order Versatilivoradales; family Versatilivoraceae; genus VFZK01. The sequence continues at coordinate 1,112 of VFZK01000516.1, forward strand.
AGCAGCTACTTCCAGGCGATGTTATCTACAGCGTGAGCGGAGTTCGAGTGAAGGACTTGGAGGGCCTCCGATCGGCGGTCAGCGGACTGGATGCCAGCAAACCGGCAGTGGTTCAGTTGGAGCGCGAAGGCAAAGTACGGTACCTGGTCATCTGGCTGGAAGACAGAGAGAGCCGCTAGCACCGGACGCCAGCCAAAACTCTGTCGCCAAGTGGGTAACCTAGACAGCCGTTTTCAACGAAACCGGGAACCCTCTGTCGGCTTCTCCCTTGCGCTGCTCGTCGTCGTTTAAGGTTCATCGTCGCTGCTGGCCGCCAGAAAACCTTGAGAGGAAAAGCGTCATGAGACCCCGCATTGGGCTGCTTCTCGGAGATCCAGCCGGGATTGGTCCGGAACTCGTAGCTAAACTCATTGCGCTTCCGGAGACACACGCCCGCGCGGACGTGCTGTTGATTGGCGATCGTCGCCAATACCTGCGCGGTGCCGATATTGCCAGCACCCTGGATCTCCATCCGGTGTTTATCGAGTGTCCCAGTTCGACTGAAGACTATGCACCGGGGAATGCCAGCGCTGCTGCAGGTGACCACGTACTGGCTTGCTTGCGCACTGCCATCAGCCGCTGGCAGGTGGGAAGAATCGACGCTATAGTGTTCGCGCCCCTGAACAAGCAGGCAATGAAGCTAGCCGGGATGAGTCATTCAGACGAGTTGCGCTATTTTGCCGACCTGCTCGGTTATCGAGGCAGCACCTCTGAAATCAACATCTGCGGAAAGCTGTGGACCTCTCGTGTAACTTCGCATATACCGCTCCGCGCGGTATCGAGCGCTTTGACAGTCGAAGGCATTTGTGAGGCAGCCAACCTGCTCGATCGCGCACTGCGAACTGGAGGCGTTGCCGAGCCACGCATCGCGGTCGCAGCACTAAATCCGCATGCCGGCGAAGGCGGTCTTCTCGGAACGGAAGAGATCGAGATCATTGGACCGGCCATTCGGGAAGCCCGGGCCAGAGGAATGAGTGCGCACGGACCGCTGCCTGCGGACACTCTCTTCATTGCCGCCCGCCGCGGCGATTTCGACGGCGTTGTGACGATGTATCACGATCAGGGCCAAATCGCGCTCAAGCTCCTGGGCTTCGACCGAGGTGTCACGCTCGCTGGTGGCTTGCCAGCCGTCATCACGACGCCTGCCCACGGCACAGCCTTCGATATCGCTGGCAAGGGAACTGCCGATGTCCGGGCACTCCGGGAGGCCTTCGCGGTGGCTTGCCGAATGGTGTCGCGGTAAGCAGTCGAGCGCATGGAGCTTCTCGTCCTTGGGATGCCAAGACCCCTGTCGGCTTCACTCCGGCACGATCGCGATCGCCTCGATCTCCACCTTCAATCCCTTTCCCAAACCGACTTGGACCAGAGTCGAAGCAGGCGGCGCCGAGGTATTCAGATAACCGGACCGTATGCGCCGGAGCTCGGTCGTGTAGGCCAGGTCCGTGACGTAGTAGTTGATCTTGACGATGTCATCGAACTTGGCGCCCGCTGCGGCCAGGCACCGGCCGATGTTTTCGAAGGTGTTTCTGGTTTGCGCGGAGAAGTCGTCCGGCATCTGACCATCAGTTGCGGCTCCGCCTTGTCCGGAGATGAAAACCATGCGCCCAGGTCCCGTGGTCACGACCTGGGTATAGCCAGTCGGCTTTGGAACGCCTTCGGGATTGAGAAATTGTTTCTTGCCTTTTCGGCTGGCACCCATTGCCAAGAGAGCTCCTGCAGCCGTCAGTAGGATGAATGTCGTTGGGGCTAGTGTAGTGTCCAAGAAGTAGATGGACAGTTGGTTTTGAGGTTTTCTGGTTCTGGGTTGAGTACAACCGGGCTGAATTTGCTCAAGAGTCTGACGACACCGCGAGAGTTTTGCCCCGATGGATTCGACCGTGGCTGTCCAAACAAAGGGTTTCGGCTTTTCATTCCACACCTGTAAAAACTCCTCCATCGCCTTGATCAAGTCGGGGACACTGCGGAATGAACCACGGCGGATTCGTTTGGACGTCAATTCGGCAAACCAGCGTTCCACCAGATTGAGCCAACTGGAACTGGTCG
>VFZK01000517.1 GCA_016871215.1 Acidimicrobiia bacterium
CGCCGTCCCTCCATCACCGTCCTCTTATTCATTCCCAGCGCCTCGGCCACAGCTCTAATGCCACCACGGCCAAACCCGATCGCTTCGCTACCCGCCCATAACCTTCGGCCACGCTCGTCCATGCACGGCACCAACCGATCGTACTTTTCCCGTATCAACCGCTGTCTTTCTGCTCGCACTTTTTGATACAACCTTCGATCTTTTTTCCCGCCTTTCCAAATCGCTTCCTTCATACGCTGGGTTACCTTTACTCCACAATTCCCCAGCATTTATCGCGCGACCGACGGTCATTTGTTCAGCACTTTTTTGTGGTGCAGGTTATTTATTTAGGTCTCCTAAGATTCGCGGGCACGGTAAACAGCGGGAGGAGGATGTGAGGCCGCTACTTCTTCAGATTGACGCAGACCAGGCTGTTCTCGTTTCTTGCGTACAGCCGGCCTTGCGCCAGAGCGGGATAGGCACGGACGGTTCGTGGGGTGAGTTGCGCCTTGGCGATGAGCTGAAATGCCTTCGGGACGGCTGCGACCAACAGCAATTCGCCATCCTCCTTTAGCACGAGCAGGTGCTCGCCCGCCAAACTGACGGTTCCCGACCCAAACGCTTCAACGCTCCACATCACTTTCCCCGTCTGCAACTCGATGCATCGCAGACTCGGCCCCTGCTCCTGCCGGCCATGAAAGCCAAACACGTAACCCTTGTGAATAATGCTGCTGGCGTAGTGGTTGGACAAGGCGTCGTCCGACGACCAGACTTTGCGTGCAGCAGAGCCTGTGATCTGGAGCAGCGCCGCACCAGTTTGATAGCTGGCGGAAACGAAAACCAAGTCACCAGCGACAAGCGGGGTTGCAGCGTTGACGGAGGCCTGCATTCGGGCGCGCCAGGGAAACTCGAAACGTATCGTGCCGTTGGCCGGATCTGCTCCCAGGAGTCCGTTCCGTGTGAGGCAGAACACGGTTCGCAAACCGGCCACCGTTGCGGCCACAGGCGAAGAGTAGCTAGCCTCATCGCGCGAGGCAGCCCACAGCACTTTGCCGGTTTCCCGGTCAAAAGCGACGAGCCCAGAAGGCTTGGAGCCACCGATATTCAGCAGGACCGTGGGGCCTTCGACTAGCGGAGAGCAGGCAGCGCCAAAGAAACCTTTGCGAACGGCAAACTGCTGGTGCGTGTCGACGACCCAGAGCTTTCTTCCAGTTGCGAAATCGAGGCAGTGAAGCACGCCTTCGGCGCCAAACGTATAGACGCGACCCGAAACAATCGTCGGGGTCGCTCGTGGTCCCTCGTCGAATCCGAAATCGTCGCGGTATCGTGTGGAATAGTCGAAGCGCCAGAGTTCTTTGCCTGTGGCAGCGTCCAGGCACTCGACGGTTTCCTTATCACTCAGGCGATGGAACAGAATCAGTTTGCCTTCCGCGACCACCGGTCCGGAGAAGCCCTGCCCGACCGCTTTCTTCCAGACAAGACGTGGGCCAGTTTTCGGAAAGAGCGTTGCGATGTCTGCGCCACCATAGTGGCCGTTTCGTGCCGGCCCAAGAAACTGGGGCCAATCTTGGGCGTGCGCAGGCTGGGCGGAGCTGACCAAACACAAAAGAGAAATCGTCAACAACACAATCTGGTGGTTCATTCGAAAAACTCTGGGTTCCCGAAAAGTGTGAAAGAATCGAAACTCAATGACAGCGTCAGCTTCCCTCTCCCCCTTGCACGCGCGCGTCAGCGGGAGACCAAGGGGGTCCTATCCTTCGCCACAAGAACCGCCTGATGCAGAATGCGCGGCGTGCCCCTTCGTTAGGAGGACAAAGGCTTTTCTCCCCGCGCCGAACCGGACCCTCAATTTTTCACGATTCCCGGGAGTGATGTTGGGATCCGCTTACCGAGCTACTTGCGACCATCGTGTTTAACGGCTTGCAGCTGAACGCCACGATATGAGGCAGACATGTGAAACGTTCCCTTCCATGGATTGGGTGTGGCGAGTCCCAGGCTCCAATGGACGCCGTTGACCACCAGTCGTTGCACGGCTTCAACTTTGAAATCCTCGGGATGACCAAGAGTCGTGAAGAAGACTCTTCCGCCAAACCGATTTTTCCATGTCCAGGCGACCGGGTTCTCTTGTGCAGGTTTGTTCGGATTGACCGCTTTACCCAGCAGCAACCGGACGGCATCAGCCGGCGGCCAATTGGGCTCCACATGATAAAGCCACGACCGAACGTGAAAGGGACCTGTCACGCCCAGCAACACAGGATGCGCGACGGCAGCTGGGATGACGGAAACATCCGTGCTGGATTCATGCCCGTAATGTGTGTGGCCATCTTTACCCCAACCTGGAGGAGTTCCGAAAGCCTCAGCTCCAAAGGCATTCCAGCGCTCCAGTGCGTGACCCTGCGGGTAGTTGAAGGCATGTGAAGTGGTGCGAAAACCCATCACGGGCTTTCCAGACGCCAGATAAGCCTCGATGTGATTCACTTGCTGCTTGGGCAACTGGCGCCAGCGCAGGAAGAACACGGCGAGGTCTGCGCGCGCGAGCGATTCCAAACCGGAAATATTCGCCTCGGCGTTCTGGTCTGGATACGATTTGAGCACCATCGTTTTCATCCGGTAGCGCTTCTCCAGCTCAGCGGCCAACAGCGGCATGGTCACCTCTCCGCTGTACTCGTGATCGCCGGTGACGAAAACCACGAAGGGTTTTGGACTGGATAACATCGCTGCGCTCCGTTGAAGAATCGCAACCGTTACACAGAGCACCACCAGGAGACATCGGGTATTCATCGCCACCTCGGAGTCATTGCAACAGATGTGCCTCGCCGCTTCGAGTCTCGCAACGCGGTCAAGCTAACTGAAGGCCCGTCTTGATGTCACGTCGTCGCCAGGGGGTGGCACTCTTGCCCAGGGCGAACGCATCTAAAGAGGGCTGGACAAATCTGCATCCATATGCTATGACGACAAGGGGAAATAGCTCAAATGCGATCTCCGGAGCCCTTGTTCATGTCCCCACTCAAGCCCACCGCCAGCAGTTCTGGCAATCTCATGGGAGGGTTGCTCGACCAGCTGAAGCAAGTTAAGGATCCCCGCGTCGATCCTACCAAGCGCCATCTGCTGTCCGATATTCTGGCCATCGCCATCTGTGCGGTGATTTGCGGAGCCGATGAATGGACCGAAATGGAAGCCTTTGGGAAAGCCAAACAGCC
>VFZK01000518.1 GCA_016871215.1 Acidimicrobiia bacterium
TACCTGCGGCAACCGGCATGAGCCTGCTACCTCTGCTTGAGGGAACTGCCCCCAATTGGCCCAATGAAGCCTTCAGCGAGCTTGTTTCCTCGGGGCCAGGGGAACCCGTGATCCGAATGATCCGGAAGAACAGATGGAAGCTCGTTCACTTCGACGGCTACCGGCCACAGTTGTTCGACCTGGAAGCGGATCCGCATGAATTCGACGATTTGGGAGAGAGCCCGCAGCATGCAAGCATCCGGGATCAGCTGTTGCGCCGCGTCCAGTCGGGATGGTCAACCCAGGCAATCGCCAGCGAGGTTCGTGAACGTGACGCACATCGCCAGGTGATTCGACGCTGGCTTGAAGTGGTAAAGCCGGCTGCCCCTCTCGAACAGTGGCTCCCACCGGACGATGCCAACGTCTTTCCCGAGCCGAATGAAAGTCCTTGAACCTAGCGCGATTCGCTCAGCTTCCGTTCCCTGCGTGGGACTTCGGAACCGCAACAGGCGAGGCGTCCAATAATGAGAAACCGAGGGCTTGCTCCCTTGATATCCGCGCATTGGCAGCCAAGATCACCGCGCAGTTGTCGTGGTCGTGCACAGAGTCGGCAGGTAGAAGCCCACGACCAGCAAAAAGCTCTGACCGTGGCGACCGAACGAACGCAAAGAGAACAGAAGTTCCGGAGCGCTGTTCATAACCGACTAATTTCAGATTCGAGATCATAAGGAGAGAACCGTGAGCAAGAAAACTTACATCAGCCCGCTCAGGCCCCGGTTGTCCTGGGCGATCCTCCTTTCTTTGTCCTGGCTTCTAGCTCCGCTTCAGACGTTCGGCCAAACACCCTCGAAAAAAGATCCACCGATTATCGGCATGTACGTACACCAGCACTGGCCGTACAACCATCCCTACGCAGCCCGAACTTGGACGGTTGAAGACTGGAAGGGATACGCCGATGGGCTGGCAAAGCTCGGGTACAACTCCATCCTGTTTTGGCCGGTTCTTGAGACGATGCCGAATCCTTTGACTCCAAGTGACCGCGCCTATTTGGAAAAGATGTCGAAGGTCATTGACATGCTGCACCAGCAATTCCGGATGCGCGTCTATATTGCGCTGTGCCCCAACGTCGCAGCTATCGACGAAGAAGCCCGCAAAGCCACGTTTGAAAAACGGCATTTCTTCTACTCAGACATCCGCGTGAACCCGGGCGACCCCGTCGCAATGAAAAAGATGATTGATTGGCGTGAGCAACTGTTTCGCTTTCTTGCCAAGGTCGATGGTGTCTCGATTATCGACAGTGATCCAGGAGGATATGTTGGATCTACCAATGCAGAGTTCGTGAACCTTCTGCTCGAACATCGCAAAATGCTTGACCGGCTGCGCCCGGGGATTGAGTTGATTTACTGGATGCATGTGGGCTGGGAGGCTTACAGCCGCTGGTACGCCACAGGCAAGTTCGGCTTTGCGCCGGAGGCTGAGTTCGAGCAGACCCTAGACCTTTTGCGTAAAGCTAATCCTGAGCCTTGGGGAGTTGCTGGGGGTCGGCATCATCTGGCGCGAACTCCTGACTTGGCTTCTCGTGCCATCACCTTCAATTATGGGGTCATTGAAGGCGAGCCTTCTTTCCCCCTGACGAACTTCACTGGCGAGAGGGCCTACGAAGGTGGAAAGAGTGCGATGGGGCGGGGCGTGATGGGCAACGCCCAGACGCACTGCGTCCAGTTGCCCAATACCTTCGCATTTGCCCGAGGCGCAACCGGGAAGCCGCTCACCGACGCGGCGTATCTGGAGTTTGCCAATAAGCTCATTGTGGGCCAGGGAGAAAAGATCGTCCGTGCTTGGAAGGCGATTGGGGGCAAGGACTCCCAAGCCATGCGTTCCGAAGCCTCCTCACTCGAACAGCTCTCGAAAGGAACCCTGAAAACAGGCGACTATCGAGGGCTGCTTTTTGGCAGTCCGAGTCGCTTTCTCACCGATCTGGCCATGATGCTGCGCATGAAGGGGGACTATGAGGAGTTCCTGGCTGCTGTACAAAATAACCGTAACGTCCGCGAAGCATTGAAAGACCTTGTGGCTTCTGCTGAAGCCTGGCAGAAACAGCACGACTATAAGAACCATTGGGGATTTCCCGGCATGCACGAGGCCCTGCGGAAGCTGAACTCCCCGGCCATTAACCGGGTACTCGACATCCAGGGGGGGCTCATGGACTTCCTCTTTGAGAAGAATGAGGGGGCCACACCGTTCGAACGCATCCGCAATGGATACAAAAACGTGGAAACGTATACTCCAAAGATGCTGGCAGCCATGAAGCAAGCTGTGGCGGAGATGAAATGACAAGAGCGAAAACACAAGCCTGCGGCGGCGGAAACTGTGTCGCACACCCGTACTCCTCGGTCGTTTCTTGTTCTGAGCAGTGTCTTTCGCTGTGAGATTCGTGGCAGGAAGCACTGGAGAGGTATTTGAAGATCTCGGGCTTGCCGACTCCAAGGAGCTGTTGGCAAAGCCGGGCTAGCCCTCCAAGTCTACCTCATCCTTAATCATCCTAATAAGCGTGCCTTGACGTAAGCTGCTGCCGGCGAACTGGCCGGACTTGAGTAACCTTGCTGTTGCGTGGCCGCTTGGCAAGGTTTTCCACTGATCGCCTGATCCAGCTGCTCAATGGTGCTGGATCGGGACGTGGAAATCGTAGTCAATGGAAATCCCGTTCCAGGCGCAGAACTGTAAGTGGGTATTGCGGCCTCATGCTGCGAAATTGAGTTGGTTCTAACCAGCTTAGCCGCGCTAGCCTACTCGTGCGACGGCCAAGTTCACATTTCGGTCAGTTGGATGTCCTCAGCCGGCCCTGGTCAGCGCCGCCTAGCCCAAGTTCCCCAGAAAAAAACTATTTTGGGCAAAACTGAGGGAAAAGCAGAGCGGAAGCGTTGAGTTTTCAATGACTGATTTGCGAGCAGGGCGTGTAGTGGAAACCTACCCTCTTTTTTTCTCTGTGGAGCTGGCTGAGAATGAGCTTGTAGAGCCAGTGGACAGGGAGAACCGGAGCGGATGTTTTTGCGGAAGATGCGGCGGCGGAAAGATGGGAAGGTGCATACGTACTGGGCGCTGGTGGAAAGCGTTCGAACGGTGCGGGGGCCGCGGCAACGGGTGGTGGCCCATTTGGGAGAAGTGAGTGCTGGACGGCGCGGGGGG
>VFZK01000519.1 GCA_016871215.1 Acidimicrobiia bacterium
CTGCCCTCCTACAGCCCGGACCTAAACCCCATTGAAAGAGTCTGGAAGTTAGCCCGGCGCTTGGCCACTCACAACCAATACTTCTCCCAGCTGGAAGAGCTGGTTCGGGCGGTTTCAACGCAGATGCAACAGTGGTCAAAACCCAACAAAACACTATTCCGACTATGCAGCATTAATTAAGACGCTATGTATAGTAGCGCGCCGGGAGAGCGTCTGCAAGACGCTAAGGTTCGAACAGGGGTTCCTGGTCGACGCCCACAGCAGCGACCCTGCGGAAGCCTTTGGCGAGGCGCTCCTACGGATGGGAAGGTTGACTCCCGATCAGATCGAGGCGGCATCCAGCGCTGGTGTCTCCTCCGAGGCAGTGTCGCGAGCACTCGTCGCAGCGAATGTGATCGAGGCAGGCCAACTTAAGGAATTCCTCGGCTATCACGTTCAGGAGATCGTCTACAGCCTCTTCAACTGGGTGTCTGGCGAGTTCGAATTCAGGGCCGAAAGCCAGCCCACCAGCGTACCTGCCGTTAAGCTGGCGCTGCCCAGTTTGATCTTCGAGGGCGTTCGCCGTATCACGAACATGGAGGTCATTCACCGGGGGCTGAAAGGGTCCGACACGGTGATTCGGCTCGTTCCAGATTTCGAAAGCAAGGCCGCATCCGTCTTCTTGAAACCCGAAGAAGCTTTCGTACTAAGCCGTATTGAGTCTTCGGCGCGTATCTCCGAGATCCTGCAGATTTCACCGCTCGGGTTGGAGACTACTCAGAGGGCTCTGTACGGGTTCCTCGCAACGGGCATCGTCGAGCCGGTTCAAGGCAGCGCCAGTGGGCGCCAGGCGACTGCCCCTGCAGCCAGCAAGGCCTATCGCTCCGGTTCGGCTCCGGAGTTCCCGGCGGAAACGACGGGTCTGCAGGCCGATGCCGAGGCTGAAGACACTGAATCGGTCCGCTCCGACGTGTTTCTGATGCTGGACGGAGCGAAGACGAAAAACTTTTACGACATGCTTGGAGTTTCGCCAACCGCCTCTCTCGACGAAATCAAGAAATCCTACTACTCCCTGGCCAAAAAGTACCATCCGGACCGGTATCATCAGTCCAAGTCTGAAGATCTGAAGAACGCTTTAGATCAGATCTTCTCAACTCTGGCTCACGCTTACGACACGCTTAAGGTGCCGGCCACTCGCGGAAGCTATGATGCCAAAGTGTTTCGCCTGGAGACATCGGCGGGTGTTTCGCCCGAAAAGGCGACTCCTGCGGCGCCAGCTCCGACTGCCCCGCAGCAAAAACTTGCCGAGCTGAACTATCGCCAGGGCCGTGGCCAATATGACCAGCAGGATTACTGGAGCGCCATTCAGGCATTCCGGCAGTCAGTACGCTTGGAGCCGAAGGTAGCACGTTATCGCTACTGGCTTGCGATGTCTCTCGCCAAGAATGTGAAGTGGCGCCGCGAGGCAGAGGAGCACTTCCTGAAGGCCATTGATTTGGAGCAGTTCAACGCCGACTACTATGTTGGTTTGGGAATGCTGTACAAAGAGGCAGGAATGCAACGGCGGGCTGAAGGCCAGCTGAAGCAGGCTCTCCAGGTGAATCCGGACAACCGAGCGGCCCAGGAGGCGTTGGATAACCTGCTCGCCGGCAGCGCCAAAAAACTCTGGACTCGAAACGTTGAAGGGCTTCTTCAAGAAGAAGTAGAGCAGGTCTGTAAGCCGAATCCTGTACCTGGCCGCATCCTCTGCTGAGGACACTTCCAAGCGGCGGTCATTCCTCTAGACTGAAAGTTGCCTTTCAGTTCCAGCATCCTACCCGGATGTCTAACGGCGCGGGTCACGCCTTCATCCCTATTTGGATTTGCTCCGTGTGGGGTTTGCCAGGCTGTTTATCGCTAAACAACCGGTGCGCTCTTACCGCACCTTTTCACCCTTACCTCTTCTGCAAAGAAGAGAATTGAGAATCGACGATCGAGAATAGCGGCTGCTCCTGTGACCCGCCATTCAACCTCTCTTCCGTCTCTAATGCTCGATCCTCTTCAAAGACAAGAGGCGGTATGTTTTCTGTTGCACTTTCCGTGCCCGCTCCAGAGCTTGTCTTTCACGGGCCCCCCGCGTTACGGGGCACACCACCCTGCGGAGTTCGGACTTTCCTCCCGCCCGACCTGCAAGAGATCGAGCCGGCGACCGCCTGACCTGCTCCAGCGGCATTATAGTCGCCGCGAGCCTGATTGCCAAACAGAACGCTGGCGGGCATCCAGTTGTTGTTTGGGCACGCGACAGAAGGTGTTTCTGAAGCCCTCTGTGCCAGTGGCCTGGCGCACCGGGAGATTGGACATTTGAATGTGGGAGCCGGCCTCCGGACGGCGACCAGAATCCCCATCCAGGAACAGTCGCGGCCCAGAGGTCCGCTCCCAGGTTCGCAATCTACCGCTTCGTTGCTTTGATGCTAATCATTGACGACGAAGCGTGGAGGTTGGCCTGTTCAAGAGCAAAGAGCAATAGAGATGTATCTCCAGGTGAACGTCGTACTTTGAGAACGTCCAAACCCCACATGCGCTACTGGCGTGGCCCAACGTGAGTGGTGAAGCGACAGCAGGCTGCTGGAGCGTGGGAACCGAGCGCGCGATTCTGCGAATGGCCAGGTGGCAGTGAAACAGGCCCGGGCTGGCCTATGTCTCACGAAGCCTTCATCAGGGGCAGAGTGACCGTAAAGCGGCTGCTGGCACTCTCGACCCGGATGCCCTTCCTCATGATAAGTCGGTAGCGTTCATCGAAGTTCTTCAGACCCAGATGAGATGAGTCGTTGCTGGGGATCGTTCGATGCGTGTCATTGCAAATAGAAATCGTGTCACGCTCAATAGCCAGCCGGACTTCGAGCGGCTGCTCGCTCGAAAACCGATTGTGCTTCACCGCGTTTTCCAGCAGCACTTGCAGAGAAATTGGGAGGATGAGGTAGGCCTTCAGTGGGCTTGCCCCCTGAGGTGAGACAAACAGTTAAGAGACAGTGTACCGTTAACTGAAAACTTCTCGACTCCCAAAAGCCTCTGATTGATACTGGCACGCAGTTGGCGAAGCGGAGGCCGGCTCTGCTGGAGAGCAACCGGCCAAGGAATAGCCAACCGGAAACTCATTCCGACGCCGGGCTGGCAGCGGCTTTCGGGTCGGTGCCGGTC
>VFZK01000520.1 GCA_016871215.1 Acidimicrobiia bacterium
TTGCTATCTTCTCCATTCGGGAGTGCTCCTTTCCTTGATCGCTCTATCAAGTCTGGATAGGTCGTCTTTGCAAACCGCCTATCCTAGGGCACTCCCGCTTTCCTTTCAATCCCTCCGTTCCGGTTCAGTCGCTATAAGCCCGCTCGGCGCATAATCTGGGTGAAAGGTGCCTTTACGGGCGCAACTATGAACAAGAAGGGCTTGTTCGAAGTGGCCAACAAGGGCACCGTTTTTCTGGATGAGATCGGCGAAATGAGCCTCGCGATGCAAGTGAAGGTGCTTCGCGTGCTGCAGGAGAAGAAATTCCGCCGAGTGGGCGGGACTGAAGAGATCTCAGTCGACGTAAGGGTGATTGCCGCGACGAACAAAGACTTGCAAAAGCTGGTTGCAGAGAACCGATTTCGGGAAGATCTCTACTATCGCATCACCGTGATCCCTCTGGAGATTGCCCCTTTGCGCCAGCGACGAGAGGACATTCCGCTCCTGGCGGAACACTTCCTGAAGAAGTTCAACGAACAGATGCAGCGTTCGATCCTTCGCGTTAGCCAGGATGCCATGTGCTGTCTGGAACGGTACGATTGGCCGGGAAACGTCCGCGAGCTGGAGAACACGATTGAACGTGCCGTCGCCTTCGAAACGACCGAGGAAATCAAAGTCGAGCGGCTGCCCCCTCGCATCAGTCGCCTGAACCCGTCCGAAAGCAGCGGTCCCGACAAAATCCCGGAGTCAGGAATCAACTTGGAGAAACATATCGAGGAAATCGAGAAATCCTATATCGTTGAGGCACTGAGAAAAACCGGCGGCGTCCAGACTCGTGCGGCTGAACTTCTTAGGATCTCATTTCGATCGTTTCGATATTTTGTGAAGAAATACGATATTCGCTAGCTTCCTTCAATCGAGTGACGCTCAATCGTCTCCTCATGAACCCGGAAGGTCTCCTAGGACCCTAGGGCTGGTTCAGCGTTTGCCGACGTGCAGGCTATTGACTTGGCTCAGGTCACCATCGGAATTCTAACCTGGACCGAGGGCTCATGGCCTTGACCGTTTCCTGCTGCGCGTTTTACCCCACCCAAGTTAGTTGAACCTATGTTAGTATGTGTTAGTTGAGTGTGTGTGAGCACACCTCAAATCAAGAAGCAGAACGACTCGGCTTCTTGGAACACTCTGCGGGCCGTCGACGGAGGAATGAATGGCAAAGAACTCCACTGGATTTGCTCCAAACGAAAGGATCAGTCACTCGATTTACGGTTTAGGGACGATCAGCGAGGTCAATGACATGCATACAGTGATTGACTTCGACGAAAATGGGCGAAGAAAATTCGTAACAAGCATTGTGCGACTCGAACGAACCGACATCCTGCCCCCACCTCCTCCCCCGCGAAGGGCCCGAGCCAGGTCAGTGAAAGCGACGAAGAGCAAAGGTCTGAACAACTAAGACGGTGCCAGCTTATCTTTAAGGTGAAAAAAGGCCCTGATCTCAGGGCCTTTTTTTGTGGAATAATGGCGGCGCAACCTAATGAACGCTATTTGAAGACCGGCCTGCCGATCCCCTGGAACGGCAGGTAGAAAAAGCGGTGAGGGCAACGCGATGAAGATGTTCTTAGCTGAGAACTGGCAGGATCGATCGAACCAGATTGCGGTTTTGAATCCTTACGATGGCGAGACGGTAGACACCGTTCCCAAAGCGTCGCTTAGCGACGTAGAAACGGCCTTGCAGTCGGCGGTTCATGGAGCCCGGCAAATGCGCAGGCTTTCCGGGTTCGACCGTGCCAAGATCCTGAGGCAAGCCGTGGAGTTGGTGGAGAAACGCTCTGAAGATTTGGCTCGAACGATCACTCTGGAGGAAGGCAAGATCCTTGCCGAGGCTCGCATCGAGGTATCCCGGGCAGTTGAAACGCTCACCGCGTCGGCAGAAGAGGCCAAACGCATCGCCGGAGAAGTGATTCCGCTTGATGGCGCTCCAGGTGTAGGAAACCGGATCGGATTCACGTTGCGCGTCCCTTGCGGTGTCGTGCTGGCAATCAGTCCGTTCAACTTCCCACTGAACCTCGTGGCCCACAAAGTGGGACCTGCCATAGCCGCCGGTAACAGTGTCGTTCTCAAACCCGCAACGGACACTCCCCTCTCAGCCCTCAAACTGGTGGCGATTCTGTTGGAAGCCGGGTTGCCACCCGCCGGCATTCAGTGCATTACTGGCAGCGGGGGTGAACTTGGCAAAGCTCTCTGTTCCGACAAACGCGTACGCAAGATCACATTCACGGGCAGCCGCGATGTCGGCGAGGAAATCTGCCGCCAAGCCGGACTTAAGAAGGTGACGATGGAACTTGGCAGCAACGCGCCACTGATCATCATGCCTGACGCCGATTTGAACAAAGTGTGTGAGGCCGTTGTGGCTACAGGTTATAGCAATGCAGGGCAAGTCTGCATCAGCGCCCAGAGGGTATTGGCCCTGAAGCCGGTTTACGACGAATTGATCGACCGGCTGACACCCAAAGTGCGAGCCATTCGCGCGGGAAATCCGTTGGACGAGACCATTGCGATGGGACCGATGGTTCGGGAGGCAGATGCCGTAAGAGTGGAATCCTGGATTCGGCAGGCTGCAGGTGCCGGAGCCCGGGTCGTGGCAGGGGGCGAGCGACAACGGGCGCTGCACGCTCCAACGCTGGTGGCTGATGTGAAACCCGATATGCGCATTTCCTGCGAGGAGCTCTTCGGCCCGGCCGTTGCGGTTACGCCGGCCGCCAGCATTGAGGATGCGATCGCCTTGGCCAACGATAGCAACTACGGGCTTTCGGCTGGCATCTTCACAGGAAACTTGGACTGGGCGATGAAATTTGCCAGAGAAGTCGACTCGGGGAACCTCCACATTAATTGGGGTCCGCAGTGGCGTGCGGACCTGATGCCCTACGGGGGATTAAAAGAAAGTGGCTTTGGCAAGGAAGGCCCAAAATACGCCGTTCAGGAAATGACCGACGTCAAAATGGTGGTGTTACACGTGAACTAGTAATACTAGGTTAAGTAATTATTGACATTCTTCCGAGGTGGATGCACACTGGATGCATGACACCTCAACAATTGAAAGCTCTCGATCGCCGATTGACCTCCTTCTTGGAAGACTTGCTGGCCC
>VFZK01000521.1 GCA_016871215.1 Acidimicrobiia bacterium
GATCACGTTGGGGATGGAACTGTCGCGCCTGAAACTGCCATCAGCCCGACTGGGTGTGGTTTTCCGGAAACCGCCCCGCGGCCAACGCCTCGCAAAGCGCGGTTAGAAGGCGTTGATTTCAGAGGCCGAGAAAACTCTAAGAACCCGTCCCAGCAAGGGCTTCCGAGTTTCGCGACAGAAACTAACTATAACTAAGTCAGGTCCAAGACAGGAGCGCGGAGCAGAACGAACCTGGCGGCGAGAATCGCAGGCTGAGCGTTCGACTAGCCGCTAAGCGACAGGACGCAACTTGAAGAGGATTGTGCCTAGTCTGAACACTGCATTCGACCAGGCGCTGGCCGCAGCCCTAGCCGGGAGGCGATTTAACCGAAGCAGGGTGAGTGTTCCTCCGCAGAGTGAAAGACCCTCCGGCACGTTCCCATCGGCGTAATACGTATCAAGTGCGTCGAAAGGCTGAGCTAGGGATTGGGTCCACACGGCTGACTCGTCATTTCCCGGTAGAGCCAGGCCTTCGCCGAAGCCCAGTCGCGTTTGACGGTCGCTGGCGAAACACCGAGGACTTCGGCTGTCTCTTCGATCGAAAGGCCTCCAAAAAACCGTAATTCGACGATGCGGCCCTGCTGCGGGTCCAGACTGGCAAGAGAGCTCAGGGAATCGTCCAACGCCACCAAGTCGACCTGCCGCACCTCGGGAACTGCCATGGCTTCGTCGAGGGTAAGCTTCACAGCGTCGGCCCTGCGCTTTTCGACTTTGTGGCTGCGGGCGTGGTCCACCAAGATTCGGCGAATGATCTGCGCGGCAACGCCAAAGAAATGGGCGCGATTTTGCCACCGCACCTGTCTCTGGTCGACCATGCGCAGATAGGCTTCGTGAACGAGGGCTGTGCTTTGCAGAGTATGGTCCGGGCGCTCCCGGCGCAGATAGCGGCCCGCCAGCTTGCGCAATTCGTCGTAAACGAGCGGTGTTAGCGCCTCGAGTGCCTTAGGGTCGCCCTCGCTCCAGCTCACGAGAAGCTGGGTTACGTCATTGGATCGGGGTGTTGCGTCGGACATGGCCGGCTTCGGATCTCCCGCCCTTGCGCAACTCCGGTCAGGAGGCCGAGGGGGATCTCGGTGGGAAATGATTCAAACCGAGGCGAGAGGCAGACTGGTCGCTGAAATCCACGACCGTGGCTGCGTTGATCGCCACGGCAATGCAGATGGTCTCGCTGATCTCCTCTTTGGTCGCTCCAAGCGACAGCGCCTTCTTGATATGGCCGTCGATGCAGCCTTCGCATTTCGCCACCAAGGAGGCTGCAATGGAAATCAATTCTTGGACCTTCGGATCGAGGACACGCCGCTCCGGAGTGTAGTAAAGCTCTTTGTAGAACATGCCATAGATTTTCTTCAGACGCGGCTCAAGCAAGGAGTAAGAGTTCGTCGCGTCACCGGATGCCCGCGGGATGAGATCTTCGGTCGGCTGGCCGACGTCTGCTTGCGTCCCGCCGGTTTTTCGGTCGTCCATCGTGCAGTCTCCTTAGAGTCGATGAGCACAGTCCAAGGCTTTCAGCTTAGCAGCCCGGCAGTGACTTGTGCAACGAATGAAGCGTCTCGATCATTCTCGGCAGCATCCTGTCAAAAAAAATCGTGAGAACTCCCGTACGATCGGGCCAGCAAACAGCCGCGTGAGCCAGCCCCGTAGCCCGGGCGTCAGCAAGAATTCGAGCTCGACTCAACGACCGACGCGACGTCAACGGACCCCGCGTTCTCGGGCGGCGGGCCGTCGTCCCGCAGCCACTCACGGGCCAGTGCTGGTTGTCGGCCTTTGGAAGGAGCCCGTCAAGCTGGGCTTCGAAAGCGAGCCAGGAAACGGGTGACCAGGGTCGTGGCGGCGTCTCGAACCGAAGGGTCGGAGCCGAAACCCTCCAGCCAGGCGATTCCTTTGTCGCGCCGAAACCACGTGAGCTGCCGCTTTGCGTAGTTGCGGGTCTGCCTCTGGGTGAGAGCGATCGCCTCTGGCAGGTCGATCTCGCCGCGGAGGAAGGCGGCTGCCTGAGCGTAGCCAATCGATTCAAGGGGCTTGACACCCGCACTGCAGGTCGAGCGGAGCGACTGCACCTCTGCCACAAGCCCTGCTTCGAACATCGCCACCACGCGCCGGTCGATGAATTCATAAAGGCGTTGGCGCGGCGGGCTCAAGCCAATCTGCAACACGTCGAAGCCCGGCAGGGGATCGCGGCCCATCGCGAAATGTTGCGAAATGGGCCGACGGGTTAGAAAGTACACTTCAAGCGCCCGGATCAGCTTCGGCTGGTCGTTCGGCGAGATGTTTTTCGCCGAGTCGGGGTCCACTCGCGACAGCAACCGATGCAAATGCGCAGTGCCTTTTCGGCCCGCGCTACGGCTCAGCCTGGTGCGCAATGCGTCCGAGCGTTTCGGACCCGCGAACAACCCCTCGAGCAGCGCCTTCAGATAGAGCCCCGTCCCTCCGGCAACGATCGGCAGCCGCCGGCGTTCACGAATCTGGGCCAGCACAGCCCGGCCAAGGCGCAAGTACTCCCCTGCCGTGAAAACCTGGTCGGGATCGACCACGTCGATCAGGTGGTGAGGCACGCCTTGCCGGTCCGCCTCTGTCAGTTTGGCAGCGCCAATATTAAGGTGGCGGTACACCTGCACAGAATCGCAGTTGACCACCTCGCCGGCGAACGCCAGCGCCAAATCAACCGCCAGTCCCGACTTGCCGCTGCCCGTAGGACCGACAACCACGATCAAAGGCGCATTCATCGGGCAAACAGCCAATAGCGCAGCAAGAAGTAAGCTAGAAGCGCAGTAGCCAGCAGACAGATGCCCAGCTCCTGGGTCCGGGAGAATTTCACAGTGGCCCTCGTCGAAACCCAAGTTTGGGAGGTTCGATCATGAGAATGGTGGAGGGCGATGAATACCGAAGGACAACAGACCCCAGAGGCGTTGCACGAAGGAGGTCAACGCCTGAATCTCCTCATCACCGTCATCGAGGGAACTCTAGCCAAACATATTTGAAATTTTGATTCCATCGGTCGGCTGTACGATGATCTTGTTATCGAGGCAGGATCAAAGGAGACGACCGATGGAATTGTTCGCAAAGCTGTTTGGCAGCCTGCTGGTGTTT
>VFZK01000522.1 GCA_016871215.1 Acidimicrobiia bacterium
TATCGCTAGTCAAGACTTTTTTTCAATAATTTTTTCACAGCTTCCGGGGGCGAGGGGAACCGATGCCTAGGTTTTTTCACGGTTCCCTGTCCAACGAGTCGTTCAATGTAGGAGCTTCGAAATGAAAGTCATTGACGGCGGCGTGGTCTACCCAACCGGACGAAAACCGGAGCGGCGGAGTTGTGCTTTCCCGTCGATTTGTGTTTCCGCAAGCAGACGCTGGCTGTGCGCTTTTCGGGCGGCGCCGGCAAAGTTTGCGGTCACTGGCCAGCACCCGCTGCTGACGTGGTCGGACGACGAGGGAGGCTCATGGACTGAGCCGATCGCCCCGTTTTCTCCGGTCGATATCGAAGGGAGGCCCGGAAACCTGCGCGGTGGCGCGATAACGGCTTTGCCTAATGGAACCCTTCTGGCAGCCGTGTCTTGGATTGACCAGTCCGATCCATCCTTGCCTTTCTACAACCCAGAGACCGAGGGCCTCCTAGATACGCGAATTCTTCTTTTCCGATCGTTGGACGACGGGGCGTCTTGGTCGGCGCCAGTCCTGGTCGATACAACCCCTTTCAAAGTGCCGACGCCGTTGACGGGGCCAATCCTTTGGCTCAGCAACGGCCATCTGGCTCTCCAGGTTGAACTGAACAAGCACTACCGGGATACCTCCGTCTGGAAACACTCGTCAGTGTTGATGTTCTCAAGAGACGAGGGACACACCTGGCCGGAACATACAATTACGAGCAACGATCCGACCAACCGGGTTTTCTACTGGGACCAGAGACCTGGGGTGCTTGCCGATGGACGCCTGTTGGATGTGTTCTGGACCTACGATAACGGCAACGCTGTCTACCTCAACATTCATGCGCGGGTCTCTGACGACCATGGAAGAAGCTGGTCCCCGATGTGCGACACCGGTGTTCCGGGACAGCCAGCCCCGCCGGTCTCGCTGCCGGACGGTCGGATCGGGCTAGTCTATGTCGACCGAACGAGTACCCCAACGATCAAGATGCGGGCCAGCGAAGACGGTGGGCACACGTGGCCGCAGGCCAGCGAGATTGTTTTGCATAGTGCTTCGCTGCCAACGCAAAGCACCCTCAAAGCGGGCATGAACGACGCTTGGTCAGAAATGGCCAAGTTTTCCGTGGGCCTGCCCACCACCGCACTCACACAGGATGGCGACATCGTCGTCACTTTTTACACAGGATCGCATTGCGACGAGACTTCAATTCACTGGGTCAGAGTCAGAGGGTGAGGGCCGGGGGGCAAGAAGGCTGTGCCTGCTGCGCCGCAATGCTCTGCTGATCAGACATGGCTTGCAGCGCGAAGAGTGCGACGAGATTCAAAAAAGTGCAGGAAATCTTCTCTGGCGTGGGCTTGAAAGAAAAAGGACGGCTGCAGCGCCGTCCTTTCTTTTGCCTGAGGTGATTGAACCTTTGTACTCGGCTTCGTGATTACAGTATCGCAAGGTTGTCGTCGTCAGGAAATGGGAGTCCTCAGTTCGTTCTCCTCTTCAATGTTGGACGATCGTCCTCTTTCTGCGTGGGTTCTTCTGAAGCGTCCTCTGTCTCGCCACTGGTCCGTCGCTTCAGGGACGGGCGATTCGACTTCTCTCCTTCAGCGGGTCGTTTGCGATTCTCCAGGGCGATGAGCTTTCCTTTGATGCGATCGAACTCGGAAGTGTTAATGACATACTGATCGCTTTCCGGCAAGATGGTGGAGATATTCGCCTGCGTCTTCTCGATGCGGTCCGCCGTCGGTGGATGGGTCGAGAAGGCCTTAGACAACCGGCCAGGCTTCTTTTTTCCCTGAGCTTGAATCTTCTCGAAGAACGAAACGAAGGCGGTTGGGTCATAGCCGGTCTTGTAGACATACTGTAGACCCAGAAAGTCCGCTTCCGTTTCGGCCGATCGGCTGAACTGCAAGAACTTGAGGGGAACAAGGAATCCGGCCGCCTGATAGAGGCCGTAGCCCAGCCCGCCACCCAGAAAGATCAAGGGCAACGTGGCGTAGTTGGCGATCGTTCCCTTCGTGTACTGCTCGGTACCATGGCGTGCTGTGACGTGGGCGATTTCGTGAGCCATGACGCCGGCGAGTTCGGCTTCCTCGTCTGCCGAGGTAATCAAGCCCGAGTTGACATAGAAGAATCCGCCAGGCAACGCGAAAGCGTTGATCTCATCAGAGTCGATTACCTTGATAGTGAAGGGTACTTTCGCGTCTGAATTGCGGACCAGATTCTGGCCTACTCTGGACACAAATTCGTTAATCTCAGGGTCGTCGATGAGCTTGACTTGCCGTTCGATCTCCTGGGCGAGCTGCTTGCCAAGGCCGATTTCCTTCTCGATCGACATCATATTCCAATTGCCTTTGTTGATGTCGCGGTTCCCGATCTCCTCGACGTCGGAGTTCTTCTTCTTGCCTGCCGCAAGCACAGAGACGCTTGGAAAGAGGCAAAGAATCGAGATTAACGAAAGAGACACAAGTTGTTTCAATCTGATCATTGTTTCAGAACTCCTTTCGCTGCCCACTTCCTGACCCTTCAATGCTAGCACCAGAACGCTCCTATTGCTTCTAGAAAAAACGGCTCGGCAGCTAGCTTCGCTGCGAAGAGCATTGAGCGCTGCCTGCCACTGCGAGTCGGTTAGAGTGAGGCCTTTGGCCTAGGGTTGTCTCCGCAACTCCTTTTCAGTCGCTACCAGTGGATCGCACCGTTCGGGCAGAGGCTGCCGCTGTCCGGCTTGTGAGCTTCGCCGTAAGCCAGCCGGCTAAGGGCCAACGAGAGGAGAAATGGCTAATCCGCCGTTCTTCAGAGGCCGATGGATAGGCATCGAGCAGGTAAGCCCGCTTCGATCGGCCTAGAACCCAAGCAGTTCTCTCATTTGGAATCACTAGTGTCCCAACGTTGAGGCGGCTTGATTCATTAAGAGATTGATCACGAGACGATTACAAACCGGATTAGATTTTTCGATTTGAAATTGTTTCGAGCCCTTCAGAATTTTCTTGAGCAATTTCAGGGATTCCTTCTTGACATCGAACCCAGAAAGTTACAGGCAATGGAGAGTTCAGATTAGCGGGCATACTTCCGTATTTTCACGGAAGGAGATGCTATTTGAACTCCGGCAA
>VFZK01000523.1 GCA_016871215.1 Acidimicrobiia bacterium
TAGACTAGCCATTAACCGGTGGTCGAGCGTCAGCGACACCAACCGTTCGGATGTCGTCGCGAGCAGCACCCTGGGAAAAGACTGCCCGCCGCCTGGGTCGAGCGAGCATCATCGATCAATGACACCAACTGGCTGCAGGTGAAACGCGCTCCATCGCAGCTACACGGGACGGCGATCCCACGCCCCCGCATCACCAAAATGAGAACAAGATCCCCGTAACGCCGCGCATAACAGGCCAAGCGGGTCTAAGCTTGAAAACAACTATCGAAGGAGACAGAAGCCTATGAACCGACGCTATTTTCTTCAGTCATCACTCGCGCTGGCCGCTGCATCCAGGCGGCACACTGCCGCCAGCGACCAGGTAAACCTGGCCTTCATTGGCGTCCGCGGTCAAGGGAAAGGCTTGGTCAACCAGTTTGCGGCGCTCCCTGAAGTGAATATTCCTTACTTGTGCGACGTCGATGCCAACGTCTTTGGCCCAGCCGCAAAGATTGTCGAAGAGAAGAAAGGCAAGAAGGCAGAACTCATCGGCGACCTGCGCCGCGCCCTCGACGACAAGACCGTGGATGCAATCGTCGTTGCCACGCCAGATCATTGGCATGCTCCAGCGACGTTGTTTGGCTGCGCCGCCGGAAAAGATGTCTACGTCGAGAAACCCTGCTCGCACAACCTGCGCGAGGGACGGATAATGGTGGAGGCCGCCCGGCGTACCCAACGGGTGGTGCAACACGGCACGATGTATCGCAGCTATCCCAGCTACCTGCGCGCAGTGGAGCATGTTCAATCGGGCAAGATCGGGAAAGCGCTGATGGCCAAGGCCTGGGACGTGCAGTTGCGGAACGACATCGGACGCCAGCAAGACGGCCCTGTCCCAACCGGAGTCGATTACGAAACCTGGACAGGTCCAGCTTTGATGTTGCCGTTCAATGCCAATCGCTTCCACTACAAATGGCACTGGAACTGGAACTATGGCACGGGCGACGCCGGCAACGACGGCGTCCACCAAATCGACATCGCCCGCTGGGCACTGGGAGTCGAAGCGCCGTTGGAAGTGTCCGGCATGGGGCGAAAGCTCTTTTTTCAAGATGACCAGCAGACGCCCGACACGATGACGGTGACCTTCAACTACCCGGACAAGGCAATGATTTTCGAGATGCGCATCTGGACTCCCTACGGCATGGAAGACCAGGAGAATGGCGTGGCTATCTACGGCAGCGAAGGTGTGATGCACATCGGGCGCTGGTCAACCGCAGCTGGCCGCAAGTATGGCTACCGCGTCTACGATCGGAAACATCAGCTCGTCTTGGAAGACTACGAAACACAGCCGCAGAACTGGCACGCCCGCAATTTCGTCGATTGCATCCGTTCGCGCCAGAAGCCCAACGCGGACATCGAAATCGGATTCACTTCCTCACTCCACGCACATCTGGCGAACATCGTGGCTCGTACGGGACGTCCTCTGAAGTTCGACGCCAAAACCAGTTCCATTGCCGGAGACGCACAAGCTAACCAACTTCTCGGCCGCGAGTACCGAAAGCACTGGGCAACGCCGAAAGTGAGCTAGCCCTGGGTGCATGACGTAAGCAGGATTTCTCGCCAGGACGGGCTGGGTGCTCCAACCCCGAATTGTCACCCAGTGACGCGGCACGAGGCCATGCGACCTGCAGCCCTTGGCGGCCGGGTGCCCGTACCCGGCGGACTGCATGCCAGAAAAACAGGTGTGCGTTATCGCCCGTTGGTGAGGAATTCCTGCTGTCCGCGAACCTGCGTCATGCGCGCGAAAAGCCTGCCCCCGCGAAGGCGAGCCACAGCGCGGGCGGGACTCTAAAGGTTCTTTCGCTATGAACGGGTACAGAAATGCCCGCTGAAAGCCCCGTTAACGACGGAGGATCCGGTATCGGCAGCGAGGGATTTGATGCAAAACCAGGTGTTCTGGCTTTGGATGTGGGTAACCCGGACCCGGCGGCGAACGTGACGACTCTATGGTTAGGCGGGCTTGCCGGCAGGCGCCTAGTTCGAGCTGGTTGCAAAGAGGCGGTTGCGAGCCGGCAGGCTTAGCTTGCGCGAGTAGTGGTAAACTCGAGTGACCGGTTGGCCCTTCTCGAGGATCGGCGTTTCATCTTCGATCACAAAGTCAGCAAAGTCCGGCGCGTTAAAGGCTACGAACGCCAGAGACAGCGACTCCGCGGTCTTTTCGTAGCGTTTGCTCAGATCAGGGAAGGCAATCGGGCCGGTGTCGACTTGATAGGCAGGCTCTTCATCCCGGATGTTGATTGTCTTAACAGGGAATTCAATGATCGCACGCAGCCCGCTGGCCTGATCGGAGATCTCGGTTTGAGCCACCAGCGGAGCCCCGTCTTGTGTGGCTTTGTGGATTTCGGCTCCGGTAGCCAGAAGCCGGCTGGAGCGAGGCTGGCGGAGCTGGTATTGCTGGCCCTCCCACATCGCATTCGCGGGTTTCCATTCTCGATAGTTGGGGTTGAGATAGGCCTTGCGGCGAAAGATGAGGCCATCGACGGGGCCAAAGATGGGAATGAAGTCGTAGTTGTCTTCTACGAAGAGGTCCTTCTTGGCAAACGTGTGCTCACTCTTGCAAGAGCCACACTGGTAGTAATCTTGAAACTTCCCGGTGCGATCATCGATGATGCGGGTGCGAGACTCTACCCAGAACCGCACCCGGTTCCAGACGGCTTTGCCGGAAAGGAAGGAGAGTCCATAGTCAATGACAGCCATCCCGCCCGGCACTGGCGTCTGCGCCGAACTGCTCGGTTTTTCGGACGAGGTTTCGGCAGCGCATCCCGTCAGCAGCGAACCCGCCAATGCCGCCATGGAAGATCCGGCGCCGATTTCAATCAGCTCGCGGCGGCTGATCCTGTTTTGTTGGACACGGGACTGTAAGGTTCTGAACATCTAAGTGGCTCCTTTCGCTCGTCTCTGAAGTGTGGATGCGGGTTTGGCTCAAGCGCGCCTTCCCCTGGCGCGCAGTGGCTCTGAAAATTAGCTGTAGCGGTGGTCTGCGATCGCCGATCTCGTTTCCCTTCAACAGCAGGGTCGGGGCTCATCGAGCGCCGCTACAAATTTTAACACCTTCGCGGCGGCTAGC
>VFZK01000524.1 GCA_016871215.1 Acidimicrobiia bacterium
TGTGGCCGACGAACCTGGAAACCACATGGCCTGCTGGAGGCCCGGTCCAGCGGCGTCGTCCACCGTCAGGTTCTTCTCGAAGAAGATGCGGGGCATGGTTGTAGTGACAGTTGCCCCTTCCGTCTTGATTGCCGACGCCTTATCGGTAACCGTGATTTCGGTGGTGATTTCACCGATTTTGAGAACGAGATCGACTCTCTTCCGGCTCTGGTCCTCGATCTTCACTCCGTTGACCACGGCCTTTTGAAATCCCTGCAAGGCCGCTTCAACGCGGTAGAAGCCGGAGAAAAAGCCGAGCGCCAGATACTCGCCCCGCTCGTCGGTGGAGACGTTGCGAACCGCGCCGGTCGTCTCGTTGGCGATGGTAATCTGGACTCCAACCATGACACTGCCTTGCTCATCGCGGACCGTGCCCAGAATGTCGCCTTGCTGCGTTTGAGCTGCGACAGTGAGCGACAATACCGGAAGCACAAACATCAACGCGACCATACAACAAATACTTCGCTTCATGCGGCACCCCCTCAGGGCTATTATAGGTTGTTAGATGCTTCTTAAGATAAGAGATTCAGCGAGCTCTACCGGGCAACAACCCGGCTTTGTACACAGATTTTTATGAATTTTAAGTAATCCTTCGACGCTGTTCAACCAGGAACAGTAGGACAAAATCACATCTTTTCTCCCGAAATTGGGACAATCTCCTATCGAGGATTGAGGCTCGCAGGCTGTAGCTGAGGTCGCTGACCTCGACCGGGCAGATTTGCTGGATTCCGGCTTTGGCGGGAATGAGAGGGAACGGACAGCCAACACCGAAATCTTCGCGGTGTGCTACTTCCAGAACACGCAATGCCAGCAGGAATTCGAGGTTGAAGTTGTGGAAGATTCTGGGGCAGCTGTGCCGTCACGTTTGCTGGATCGTGGCCGAAACCTGCACCTCTGCGTCATCTGCAATACCAGGCTGAAGAGGTATTCACGATTTCAGTAAGAGACTTGAGGAAGGTCAGTCTGGCTGAAGTCGCTGCCTTTGAAGAGAAGGGGCTGACCAGAAATCTTGGCCAAGGCGTAGGAAAAACAATCCCCGTAATTCAAACCTGCAGGATGCCGACCTTTGCCATACTGACGATAGGCTAAGCGGCCGATTCTAGCATGCTCTTTACCGACCGGTTCAATCTGAGCTTGAATTGTGTGGAGCAAGAGGTCGAAATCCATCGCCCCCGTCACCCCATATTTCGACTCGATTACAATCGCAGTTTCCAAGACGGTCGCCGCTGATACCAAGCGGGCAGGATCACTCGCGATAGCTGCAGCTAATCGATCGCGTTCGGGCTCCTTGCCCAAGATGGCCAGAAGTGCCGATGTATCGATCACCATCTATCAGGGCGCTCCCTTCTCGTCATATCCCAGAATTTCTTCTGGCGTGCGGTCGTCTAGCACCGGCAACGAGCCACAGTGATCACTGATCGCAATAATCTCGTCGGCCAGGCCAATCGCTCGGGGTCGAGTCTGATCATAACGGCTTAGCCGTTCCTTGAGAGCGTTCACAACGGCTGCCGTGATGCTTTCCCCAGTCTTTTCCGCTAATTCTCGCGCGAGCCGATCTGCCTCGGGATGTTTAATGCTTAGAGCCATGTCTTGCTCCTTTATAGAAAGCAAGGAGTATTCAACCAAAATATATGGCAAGGCGCAAGCCAAGAAAGAGCTGGAATTGTCTGTCCGTACCTGAAGAGGACTTCCACCTCTCTGACCCAATGCGCTTTCAGGCGCACGATCGCGGGCCTCCGGCCCGCAAGCGGCGGACGAGACGTCTGCGTTCCCGGCCAGCAAGCCTCCGCCTTGCCTGGCGCCGCTGGCGCGGCGCACTACGAACTCTGCCAGTCTTCTTTTCTGCTGCACAATTAATGTAGATCCCTCGTTCGTTCGCTTTAGCCGGTTTTAGCTGGTTACAAAAACGTCAATCTTTGGTAGACTTTTTGCCAGATATTTTGCCCGGAATATTGGTGATTAGGAGTTACCCGACAATGCGAGGTTTGCGCCGCACCTGGTGGATGCCGAATTTCACGGTGGGCATTGGATATGATTCCAGCAAGGAAGATGACACGAGCACCACTCTGCCTCACCGCCACGGGGAATATGCGGTGAAGGTCTGTCTTAGCGGCAGAATGGATTTCGTCATCGGCGATGAGCGCCAAATTCTGGAAGCGGGCGAGCTAATCGTCCACAATCCGGGTCAGATCCATCAAAGTTACTACGCAGCAGACCATCAACCCTGCGATGGCATCGACATCCACTTCGACGCCGCCACCTTGGCAGAGATTTTTAGGCGAATCTCTCACCCCTTTCAATCCCGTAGCGAAACGCCATACTTCTTGGGAAAAGCTCGAGACGAAAAGCTAGTGGCGTTGGCCCAGGAAATGGTTGAGGAATTGCGGCGCAAGGAACTTGGTTTCGAAGCCCTGCTGAACTCTCTGGTTGTGCAGTTTCTCGTGTACCTCTTGCGTCAATGCGTGGAGCCCACGTTGGTCGATCCTCCCGACATCGGCAGGCAGTTGCCGGTCTATGAAATGGGCCAAGCCATGCGCTACATCGAGACCCGCCGCAAATGCGACTTCCAACTCGGGGAACTCTGCATGATGCTGGGGACTAGCCAATCGCGCTTCGAGACACTGTTCAGGAACTCGACGTTTTTCAGTCCCCACCAATATTCCGATCGGGTCTTGATCAGGAAAGCCCAGGAGCTGTTGCTGCAGGAAGAATGCTCGATCAAGCAGGTGGCGTACGAACTCGGATTTCAGGACTGCAGCTATTTCAGCCGCGTGTTCCGCCAGGTACTGGGCACAACGCCCGACGGTTATCGCCGAGAGGAGCGGCCGCAGCTGCCGGCTCAGCATGGAACGCCCGCCAGCTGCGCCGCAGCTGCCACTGCAGGCGCAGGCATCGCAGCTTCCAAACGCACTCTCCCCGACTAGTATTACGATGTTAAGTCTTGTCCCGATACTTTGGGTGGCGCACACATGGCGCAGTTTGTCATGTGTGCGTACGGTACGCATACATTGCAAAAAGCACGATGTATGCGCCACCCGAAGAGACTTAACAAAGTAATACTAG
>VFZK01000525.1 GCA_016871215.1 Acidimicrobiia bacterium
TGGAGAGAAACTGTTTCTTCAACTAGAAGCGAAGAGAAGCATTGGTAGCTTCCGGAAGTCAGAATCGCTGGAGCTTTCAACTAATGACAAAAACCCAGTTACAAAGGGTGGGCCAAAATAAACTGCCGAAGTGGGCCAATCCAGCTTGCCAAAGCCATCTGGAAGGCAAGGACGCAGGCATTACTGCGAACGCGATCTTACCAGGAATCATGGATACCCCCGCAAACCGCTCTGGCTTCCCTTCTGCCGATCGCTCGCGCTGGGTCCAGCCAGGGAACGTGGCCAGCCTGGCTCTTTGGCTGGCTTCAGATGCTGCGTCGCAGGTCAGCGGTGACCTGATTCCCATGTATGGTGCAGGTCTGTAACGATGGATATCTGGATCGCCGATTGGATGATTCGGCTCCTCGGATGCTACGCGCTGGTAGGAGCCCTGTTTGCTGTCCCATTCGTGACCGTTGGCGCCGCGAAGTTGGATCCCCGCTCGGCAGGCTCCGGATTTGGGTTTCGAGTCATGATCTTTCCGGGCGCAGCAGCCCTGTGGCCCTGGTTGTTACTCCGCTGGGTTCACCATTGCAAGCGATGATTCAACCGATACGCCGCGCTCATCGCTGGACGATCGCTGGACTAGCCCTGCTTCTGCCGGCGCTTTTGACTGCCAGCCTGAGCGTGAGGGAACGCCATCCAATCGAAGACCCGATTTCTGTTGGAGCAGAGCCGCCGCCCGCTCTCGGGAAAACACTGCAGACGTTCGAGCGAGAGCTTGCTCCCGACTTGCTGATCTACTGGTCTTCCTCACTTCCGTCGGATGACCAGTTGCCTGCTGGTGCGGTTTTCTTAGGAGCGCTGCACGGAGCAAGATTTCGCCAGGTGCCTCCGCCTTCACACGGCTACTTTCTGCTCTACAGCCTTGCGCATCGTCGCCTGGTATCGTCTGTAATCCTGTCAAAGCCCTGATTCCGCCGCCGAAATCGTGGCCGTGAAGTCGGGCGTGTGAACCTCAGTGCTCGGATGAAGATGGTGAAGATGAGGAGACCTTCTTTCGTGCTCTGCTTCGATGGAACTCCGATCTGGAATCGCCGCCGACCGTTAGATTGTGCCTGTCACGTAGCTGGAGTTTCGAGGATGCAGCGGTGAGCCTGACATACCGAGCCATCGGCTGGAATCGGCAGAAAAAGATCTACGACACGATCCTGACGTGTGGTCTCGGCTCTTACCTAGCTCTATTCACAGGCGTGGGCTTCTGGGTTCGTCCGAACCTGACAGTGGAGACGCTGCTCATCCGTGCTCTAGGAACTGCCAGCTTCCTGTTGCTGCACGTGATTCTCTGCATTGGCCCGTTGTGCCGAATCGATCGCCGATTCTTGCCCCTGCTCTACAACCGCCGGCACCTTGGTGTCACGATGTTCTTGCTCGCGCTCGCTCATAGCACGTTCGCCCTCGTCCAGTTTCATGGCCTGGGCGACCTGAATCCCTTCGTCAGTCTGCTGGTCAGCAATTCTCGTTGGTCTAGCCTGGCCCAGTTTCCCTTCCAGCAGCTCGGTTTCGTGGCGTTGCTGATCCTGTTTCTGATGGCCGCAACGAGTCACGATTTCTGGTTACACACGCTGACGCCGCCCGTTTGGAAGCGTCTTCACATGGGAGTGTATGCCGCTTACGGTCTACTGGTGGGCCACGTCACCCTGGGCGCATTGCAGTCGGAAAGTAGTCCGGTGCTGGCATCGATCTTAGCGGCTGGTCTTGCCGTCGTTCTCGGGCTGCACGGCGTGGCCGCTTGGCGCGAACGGCGGTTGGACTTGCGGAAACTGTCGCCAGACGCAGAGGGGTTTGTCGACGTGTGCCAAGTCGATGGCATTCCTGAGAATCGGGCCCAGGTGATCTCAGCAGGCGGCGAGCGCATCGCCGTGTTTCGGTACAACGGCAAGATCTCAGCGTTATCAAACGTCTGTGTCCACCAAAACGGTCCTCTAGGGAAGGCAAGATTGTCGATGGTGTGTCACTTGCCCGTGGCACGGCTACCAATACTTGCCGGATTCGGGAATGTCGCCGCCGCCTTTCCATGAGAAGGTGGCGACCTTTCGCGTCAAGGTCGAGAAGGGAAGAGTCTTCGTGCATCCCAGGCCCTTTCCACCGGGGACACCACAGCCACCCGCGCGGGTGGAGCCCGGTCGTGAGTTGGCAGTGCCCGATGAGTTCTACATTGGATATGAACCGCGGGCGCCAAAGCCGCTCGCTCAGCACGTCCGCGGCGTGGTGGCAGGGCTCGGTCTCGCCGCCGTGCTCGTGTGCATGCTGCTGCTCTGGAACCAGGACACACTGGCGCCCAGCTTCTTCGAGTTCGACAACACGCGGGATTTCGCGGGAGCTGTCGAAGAGACACCGGTTCCCCTCCTGCGCGTGAGCCGTCCAAATGCGCCTGAGTCCAACTCACGATACGTCTTAGTGGCGCCTGGGAAGCATGGTGCCACGGAAATGCTTCGTGGTCTTCACGGCACGACCGTGGAGCTTCGCGGCAAGCTCGCCTACCGCGACGGCCTCATGATGATCGAGATGGTTCCAGGAACGGTGCAGGCCAGTCGTCTAGCAGCGCCAGCGCACGTTGAGGAAACGGAAAACTTGGGCGTCCACACACTTCGAGGCGAGATTGTCGACAGCAAGTGTTATCTTGGCGTGATGAATCCGGCTCAAGGAAAGGTTCACCGCGACTGCGCGGTGCGCTGTCTGAGCGGCGGCATACCTCCAGCGTTGCTGGTGCGCCACGCCTCAGGACACGCAAGCCTTTTGATGCTCGAGGCTGCGGAGGGCTCCATTCGCGAGGTCGCGCTGCAATATGCGGGCGAGAGCGTGTCGATCCGGGGTACGGTGTTACGGTCCGGCGATACTCTTAGGCTGCGAACGTCTGCGGCTGCGCTGCTCGTACAAACGAAAAGACCTAAGCCCGGCAGCGTCTCGGTGAGACCGGCGTCGAACGACCACTAGCCTGGATTTCCACGGAAAACCATTTGCCTAAGTGACACCCGCCAAGCCGACTTGGGCTGCCTTTGAAACGCAGAAGGAATGCGGTGTTTCGACCGCAACAAATTTCAACCACAGATTGC
>VFZK01000526.1 GCA_016871215.1 Acidimicrobiia bacterium
GTCGAGCTGTTCTTCAAGTGGATCAAGCAACATCTTCGAATCAAAGCGTTCTATGGAACCAGCGAGAACGCCGTCAAGTCTCAAGTCTGGATCGCCGTTTCCATTTACGTCCTAGTCGCGATCGTGAAAAAACAGCTCAATCTCAACTTCAGTCTCTACACAATTTTGCAAATTCTGAGTCTGACTTTGTTCGAAAGAAGGCTGATTTTACAGGTACTTTCAGAGATTGAGCCCGCACCTGCTCAGCGGCCTATGAGCAAACAACTGAACCTATTCAACTTATAGTTGGACACTAGTGAATTCAGACCAAGAAATCGGATCGCGAGACACACACATGACACGAACAATCTTGATGTTGACTCTGCTGCTCCTGGGGATTCCTGCTTGCGGTGGGAAGGGCGCCGTGACGCATTTCTAT
Source organism: Acidimicrobiia bacterium (assembly GCA_016871215.1). Classification (GTDB taxonomy): domain Bacteria; phylum Acidobacteriota; class Terriglobia; order Versatilivoradales; family Versatilivoraceae; genus VFZK01. The sequence continues at coordinate 419 of VFZK01000526.1, forward strand.
GTTTCGACCGAAGGCAACGACGCCTGGTCGGGGCGACTACCCGCGCCGAACGCCGAGACGAGCGATGGGCCGTTCGCAACGCTGGAACGCGCTCGCGAAACGGTACGACAGTTGAAAAGCCGGCAAGGGCCTGAAACGTCGGTCACGGTGTACATCCGCGGAGGCAAGTACTCGTTGTCGCAGCCGTTCCTGCTGGAACCAGCCGATTCCGGCACCGCCCGGAACGAGGTTCGCTATGCGGCTTACCAAGACGAAAAACCCGTGATCAGCGGCGGGAGGAAGCTCAGCGGGTGGAAGCCGTTTAGAGGCGAAATCGTTCGGACGGACGTTTCGGACATCAAAGAGGGGAAGTGGATTCCCGCCGAGTTGTTCTTCAACGGGGAGCGGCAACGCCTTGCCCGCTATCCGAACTTCGATCCAAAGGAGCCCGCCTATGGTGGATGGGTTTTTGCGGAGAGTTCTCCGAAAGGGGCTGAGACCTCCACGCTTCTCTACGAACCGGGCGCGTTTCCGCGAACCTGGTCGAAGCCCGAACAGGGGCAGGTAGCCATTTTCCCCTGGTATTGCTGGGTCAATGACATTGTGCCTATCGGCCGCGTCGACCCTAAGTCGCGAACCATAACGTTCGCCCGGCCCATCGGACACTTCGAGCACGACGCCGCGGCGACACAGCGGCTGTTCATGCATGTCCTCAAGGGCAACCGCTTCTACGTCCAGAATCTGCTGGAGGAGCTTGACGAACCGGGCGAGTGGTGCGTCGACAAGCAGACTGGCACGTTGTACTTCTGGCCGCCCGAGCCGCTGACTGCTTCGAGCGAAGTCTCGGCGCCGGCTCTATCGACGTTATTTCATCTGAAGGGTTCCGATCGTGAACCGGTCCAGTATGTTTCGATCAGCGGACTGACACTGACTCAAACGCAAACCGACTGGCCCGAGAAGCGGAATCGAAGCTTCCATTCGCCCGCCCTGAAGGGCCACGCCATCCAGCTCGAGAACGCCGCACACTGTACGATCGAAAAGAACCTGGTTCGAGCGCCCGGCGGCGACGGCATTCGGTTGCAGGGCTACACGGCGGAAAACGCAATTCGGGAAAATGAAATCCTGCTTGCCGGTGGGATGGGAATTACCGTGACGACCGGCGACGTGCCGGGAAACACTCACACCTGGAAGAACGTTCCCGAGCTGGACGCGGCATACGCCAATTACAAGAAAGCCGTTCGCAACACCATCTCCGGAAACCGCATCCACAACTGTGGCGTCACCAAAAAGAATGGCGGCGGCATCCACTTCTTTGGTGTCGCTAGCGTCGACAACCGCATCTCGGACAACACCATCTACGATCTCCCCGACAAAGCCATGACGTTTCAGGATGGCTTGGGCCGGATCATCGTAGAGAGGAATCACCTATACCATCTGGCGCTGGAGATCGCCGACACGGGCGCCATCATGTTTAACCGCTGGTTTCCCTACGAAAGAGATCCCGATCTGTCCGAAGGACACGTCGTTCGCCAGAACTGGATTCATGACGTCAAAGGCTGCGGCGCTTATGACAAACCGAAGGTGTCGGAAGTGCGTGGGACAAAGGCCGGTGGGCGGATCTGGACTCCTTACTTTGCCTGGGGCATTTATTTCGACAATTCGCCCGTCAAGGCCAATGTGCAGCAGAACGTCGTCGCCCGAGCCGTCTTGGGCGGATTCGGAATGCCAGTGGGGGATCCCAAGGATGTCTTGGTGGAAAACAACATCTTCGTGGAGAGTAGCGCCACCCAGGTGTTCCTGCGGCTGGCGACAGCGACCGGCTTCCGGTTTCGCCACAACATTGTCTACTACACCGATCCTAAAGCGGCTCTGCTCCGCGTCTATGGCTACCAGGAAGGAGCGGTGGCGGAGTGCGACCGAAATCTTTACTTCGACGGTGGCCGGAAAGACCTTCGATTCGAAGGCGGGGCGGTGGCGAGTTTCAGTGACTGGCAGAAACTGGGCCACGACACCAACTCTGTTATCGCAGACCCGCTATTCATGGATCCTTCGAAAGACGATTACCGGCTGAAAACGGGATCTCCGGCGCTCCCGCTCGGCTTCAAACCGATTGAAGGACTTCCTGTCGTGGCGCGCTAATTCACGAGCGCGAAAGCGGCATGCGTCACTGCCTTTGATCCTGGCCCATAGCGGTTCATAGAGCCGCCTCTGCACCAGCAGACAAGATGCAGGGGCGGCACTGCGAGCCGCGCAAATGGAGAAACACCAAGCCCTTAGACTCCTGCGATTACTGGAACTCTTGTCGGTGAATGCTGGCCGGTCGTCGTTCGATGGCGAGACTCGCTAGTATTACTTTGTTAAGTCCCTTCGGGTGGCGCATACATCGTGCTTTTTGCGATGTATGCGTACCGTACGCACACATGACAAACTGCGCCATGTGTGCGCCACCCAAAGTATCGGGACAAGACTTAGCATCGTAATACTAGTCGGGGAGAGTGCGTTTGGAAGCTGCGATGCCTGCGCCTGCAGTGGCAGCTGCGGCGCGGCTGGCGGGCGTTCCATGCTGAGCCGGCAGCTGCGGCCGCTCCTCTCGGCGATAACCGTCGGGCGTTGTGCCCAGTACCTGGCGGAACACGCGGCTGAAATAGCTGCAGTCCTGAAATCCGAGTTCG
>VFZK01000527.1 GCA_016871215.1 Acidimicrobiia bacterium
CAACCTCCTCAAGAAAGAACAAACCCCCAAGCAAGGCGTCAAAGGAAAGCGCCTCAGAGCGGGCGGGGACAACGATTACCTCCTCCAGCTCCTATTGGGCTAAATTTAGATGCGTTTGCCCTGCTTCCGATGGCCAGGAAGAGCTTCCCTTCACGAAGAAGAAAGGTGGGGGGCATTGCCGACAGTGGCCTCTTGCCTGCGGCAATGGCATTCGCCTCACTCTGCACCAAGCCGTAGGCATTGGGAATCCCGGGTTTCGAGGTGAAGTCGTCCATCTCGTTGTTCATCAAGATGCCAGTCCCTTCGATTGTTACGCCCGACCCATAGCCTCCGTTGAGCGTGTAGGTGTTGGCTACGGCATTTCCGTCTGCGTCTACGACTGAGAAATGGGTTGTCTCGCTGGACTCCGCGGCAGGGAGAACGCGGGCGGCGAGCGCCAGGCTGTTGGACGCTTTTTCCGAGTCGAACCTCCTGCGGAACTCCGCAGCGTACAACTTCGAGATCAGCCGGGCGGTGGGAACCTCCACGAAATCAGTATCGCCCATGAGCTCAGCACGGTCGCGAAAAGCGTACCGCATGGCTTCTGCCATGAGATGAATCGTGCGAGACGAGCCTGCTCCCATTTCTGAGACGTTAAAACGTTCGAGTGCATTCAGCATTTCGAGCAGCACGGTCCCGCCGGAGCTTGGCGGTGGCATCGTAACAATCTCATACCCGCGGTAGCTCCCTCTCAGCGGCGTTCTGAACTTCGCTTTGTACTTCGACAGGTCCTCTTTGGTAATCCAACCCCCACGAGCCTCATAGGCTGCCGCGATCTTGTGGGCTATCTCTCCGCGATAGAAACCGCCGGCCCCTGCATCTCGAATGGCCTTTAGGCTCCTCGCAAGATCCTGTTGGACGAACGTTTCGCCCGGCTCGAGGTACTTCCCGCCGTTCAGGTAGACCCGCCGCGATTCGGGAAACCTTTCCAACAACGGCGCGGCCGCCCTGAGCGAATCGCTCAGCGATTCGCTGACTGGAAATCCCCGCTCGGCCAGGTCGATGGCTGGCTGAATCACGTCTCTGAGCGGCAAGCGTCCGTAGGTCTTCAGTGCGAGGCAAAGGCCCGCAGGAGTTCCCGGAACGCCGCTAGCGCGATAGCCTAGGGTGCTCGCCCCTGGCATAACTTGGCCAGTGGTGTCCCAATAAGCCCTCGGGCCGGCCGCTGCCGGTGCCGTTTCCCGGTAGTCGAGGCAGGCCGTGTCGCCGTTGGAAAAGCGGCATAACATGAACCCACCGCCGCCCAGATTGCCGGCCGTGGGATGAGTGACCGCAAGCACGAAGCCAACGGCAACCGCAGCGTCGACGGCGTTGCCGCCCTTCTTGAGGATATCGATCCCGACCTGCGTCGCCAATTTTTCTGAGGAAGCCACCATGCCGTGCCGACCCCGGACGGGCAGCCTGCAGGCAGGCTGCGCCCAAGAGGAACAAAGATCCAAGCCAGAAGAGAGCTGCGGTCCTGACACGCGAATTCATGACGACGGTCCCGCGCTGGCGTTTCCAAGGGCTGATGAACGAATCGCGCCATCCAGCCTCCACGCGGCTCGACGAAGCTCGTAGTATCGCGCTTGAGGAGCGCCCGGAATGCTCTGCGCCAGCAACGTCATCCCCAAGCGGCGCATCACCCGAAAGGAGGCATCGTTAGCCGCGTCACCGCCAGCGACCACACGATCCAGGCTATGGGTTGTAAACAGCCAATCGATCGCCACAGCCGACGCTTCGGTTGCCAGCCCTCGTCCCCAGAACCTGGGCCACAGTCCGTAGAGAAGCTCAACTTCAGAGCTGCCAGCGATCCGCCGAAACCCGCAAAAGCCAACGAGAGCTCCAGTTCGTTTCTCGGTAGCTGTCCACATGCCGAGCCCCTCCACCTCAACAGAAGCCAAGCTGGCCTGCACCGTCTCTGCCGCAAGTTCCAGTGACACGATGCGGTCGTCCCACAGATATCGGCGAACTTGCCGGTCGTTCCAGAGAGCGTGGAGTTCTTCGGTATCGGCCTCGCGGAAGGCAGACAATCTCAGATGACAGGATTCGAGCTCTGGCAATGGCATAGCCCAAAAAGATGGGAGTCACTGCTTTTTGCAGACAATGATCATGCGCGGGCTGGAAACGGAATAGGGTGTCATCTCTTTGGTTCCAAAAGTCGAGATCACTTGCATGCCTGATTCTTCCAGCATGTCTTCCAGTTCCGCATGAGTGTAGAGCTTGACGTCATATTCGACGGTCCGGCGTTCGCCTTTGTCGAAGATGATGCGCTTGGTATGAATGCGGGAGGTGTGGGCGTTGAAGCTGGTGTCTTCCAACAGAAAAAAATCGGGCTCGATTTCGTCCCAGCGGCGTGGCTGGTTTTCCACTTTGTGGATTGTCCAATCGCGATTGACCGTCTCGAGCACGAAGACGCCACTTTTCACCAGCGCCTTGGCGACGCTTTCCAGAACCTTCCGGTTGTCGGCATTGTTGAAATACCCGAAACTGGTGAAGTAGCTGAACGCACCGCCAAACCGATTGACGAAGTAGCTTTCCCGCATGTCGCCAACCAGGAACTCGACGTTCAACAACTCTTCAAGCTGGGCAGCCTGGCGTGCGAGGTCGATGAAACGGGGATTAAGATCGATGCCCATCGCCTGGTAGCCCCGCTTCGCGAATTCGACGGTATGCCGACCGTGGCCGCAGGCTACATCCAAGACTTGGCTCCCTTTGGGTAGCAGCAGCACCGACTCCAAAAAGTCCACCTCGGCCGCGTTACGCTCCGGGGTGAAGCTCGGGCAGTAAATGCGGCCATAGTCTGGATTGAACAGTTCTTCGTACCAGTTCATTCGTCTCCTGGTCTGCTAAAGAGCTGGGGAATGATAGTAAAGCCAGTTAGATAAACTCAAGGGAATTTGGAGGCGGCGCAGGGTCCCGTCAAAGTCTCGTAAGTCGTTGAGTCGAGGTCGAGCCCTTGCTAACGCGCGGGCTACTGATTTGGCCCACGCGATTGTTCAGTAGCCCGACCGTAAGGGAGGGCTCACGACTTTGACGGGACCCTGG
>VFZK01000528.1 GCA_016871215.1 Acidimicrobiia bacterium
GCTCTCCTTTCCATCGCGGCTCCTCTGTCTCAATCCTGGGATTGAACGCCAGAGTAGCCAACCTTGAGTTACAGGGGGTGGGCCAAATTCGATTGCCAAAGTGGGCCAAAATAGAATACCAAACTCACCAGTGCCGCCGTTCGGACCAGCGAGACCAGCGCGGCTTTGGAGGCACAGTAGGCAGAGAGCCCCGCTGCCGGTTCGACCGCCGAGCGAGCGCCAATCGCCACGATGCGCCCCTGCATTGCCCGGCGCATAGGCGGCAGCACTTCGCGCAGGATGTTGAACAACGAGCGGACGTTGAGATTCATCATCTTGTCCCACGTCGCATCGTCAGTGCTCTCGATTGACTCGCCTCCTGCATACCCGCCGAGCACGTGAACGAGGACGTCGATCTTCCCCAGCCGGGCGATGACCTGCTCCACCAGTTCCCGGGCCGATTCACCGCGAGTCAAGTCAGCCGGCATCGCCATGAACCGCGGGTTGGCGAACACAGCCTGCTGAATCGAACGGGCCACGCCCACAACCGTTGCTCCTGCTTCCAGAAAAGTCTCAGTCATCGTCGTTCCCAGGCCACCATTAGCGCCGGTGACGAGGGCAACCTTCCCTTCAAGCTGCATCATTGGAAACTCCTTGCCGCCGTGATGGCTCTTTCGAAGACACGTTGCGTCCTCGTATGCAAAATGTACTTGAAGGCTGGAAACATTCCCAGAAAACGCCTTCCTGCTGGAGGCTGCTGCCTCGAAGCGATCTGCGCTTCCACAAGTCCGAAGGAAACTCCAGAGTATAACAACGCGAGGCCGCTTGTCTTTGGTCCAGCAGCTATCGCCAATCATAAAGCAGGCCTATGCTTCTGGTGCCCATCTCCGTACGCGGGAGGCGTTTCTGAGTGAGAGTGCAGAGCAGCGAAGCTCTTCAGTGGTGGCCTCTTCCAAGGTGTCGAGATTCGCGAGGTTCGCCAGATTCTTGAGAAATTCGCTGCAGCGTGCTAGCGTTGCCGAATTCCATTCAGGCGGTGGAGATCGCTGTTAGCGTTCGTGCCTTCGAAAGGGGTCAGCCATGAAAAGGGAAGACTACATCCTGTTTAGCGGAGGCGCTCAAGGCGCTGAGGCCGAGTTTGGCATCAACGCCGAGCGCTTTGGAATCGAAGAAGTCAACTTCACTTTCGACGGTCGGAAGGCGCTGCGCCAACGGGGCTTGCGGGTGCTGAATCATGAGGAGCTGAAGGCCGGGGATGTCAGCATGGAATATCTATCGCGTCTCATGAACCGGCGCTACACCGACAGCCTTGTGTTTCGCAAGATCCTCCAAAGCATCTGGCACCAGATCAACAATGGCCAGGAGATCTACGTTATCGGCAAGATTCTGGAGGACAAAACCGTCAAGGGTGGCACCGGCTGGGGGGCTGAGTTCGCCAAACTCTGCAACAAGCCGTTACACGTCTTCGATCAAGAGCGCAGCCAGTGGTTCACGTGGAACGAGGGCAGTTGGACAGACCGCAAGAAGGGCGACGAACCCGTCATTCAGGAGGCACACTTCACAGGGACGGGTACACGCTTTCTCGAAGAAAGCGGACGCAAGGCCGTGGAAGAGCTGTTCCGCCGGTCGTTCCCGTAGCAGCCAGCCGAGGATCGTACGCCCGATCTTCCTCATTGGCGGCGTCCCGCGCCTACCCGATCGGAAGTGCAGCCCGCCAGGAGGTTCACCCTCCCGCTTCTTTGCATCGCCTTGCCAACCTGGCTGGTCGCGACGCATTCGGCCGGGAAGTGACCGCCGAAGTTTTGGCTTCTAAGCCTCTTCGTCGGCTGTCGAGAGGCTGTGTCCACGATACCGTACGATGAGAATAGACCGGCTCGAGGCTATTAATTTGTGTTTCGAGTATCCGAAACGCCAAGGGTTCACGTACGCTGGAGGGGTGTGCACGGGAAGGCTGACCTCCCTGATTCTTGTCCACACGGATACTGGGATGGTAGGTGTCGGCTCAGCCTATTCTCATCCCGCTCTGGTTCATCAGATTGTGCAAGGGCAGCTCGATCCCATATTGCGGGGCGAAGACCCGCTCCAGGTCGAAGCCATCTTTGACCTGGAACCTCGGCTCTATTCTCCCCACGAGGCTGTCGCCGAGGGAAAGAACGTGGAGGGTGGCCCGGTCGTCCTGGTGGATGCGGCGGATTGTTGCGGCGGCGGAGCGGCGGGTGACAGTGTCGCGGTGCTGCGAGCCCTGATCGAAGCGAACCTGCGACAACCGGCTCTGGTCCCGGTGGTGGATGCCGAGGCTGCGGCGGCCTGCCACGAAGCGAGGCTTGGCGCGAAGTTGACCACCTGTCTCGGACACAAGCACGACCCAAAATGGGGTTCGCCGATCGCGGTTACGGGTCGTGTCGCCCAGCTCGTCGGCGGTCGCTTCCGCTATTCAGGCGGTATGTGGAACGGTATGGAGGCGGACATGGGACCGTCCGCAGTTCTGGAAATCGGCAGCGTTCAAGTCCTGGTGACTACGTATTCCACCTACGACTGGGTCGATGAGCAGTTTCGAGTTGCCGGATTGAATCCAGCAGAGGCCAAGTTCCTCGTTGTCAAAGATCCGATGAACTACCGGCTAGCCTATGGCCGGATCGCCAGAGCGGTCTACGTACTCAACACCCCCGGCCCCACCCCAGCCACGGAAGCTGTGAAAAAATTATTGAAAAAAAGTCTTGACTAGCGATATCGCTATGATGTACTGTCTCCCTCCTGGAATTCCTACCGGAGGAGACCGTCATGGGCCACCAGTCCAAAGTGCAGGTGATCGAACGCGGAGGCATCCAGCGCCAGTTCTACTTGATTTGTCCGGCCCCGTTGGCTCAAGCCTTGGAGATGGAAAAGGGCGAGACCATCGAGTGGATCGTCGAAGATAAGTGGACCCTGACGGTGAAACGGCTGACGGCCCGCGCGGCGAAGTCGAAACCGGGAGGGGCGCATGGACAACGCTAGCCCCTCGGCGCCGGGCGCCCCAGCGAGTGGAGTCGTCGAGCCGGCAAAGCCGCGCTTGAAAGCGATTGACC
>VFZK01000529.1 GCA_016871215.1 Acidimicrobiia bacterium
ACAACATTCAACAATGGATTCGCCTCGTGTGGCGGCCCCAACAACAGCTCGCTCCGGTTGCCGCTCGAGCGGCCTAGGGAGAAGTGTGTCTGGTTGCCGGTCAAGCCCCGAAAAGGGGGCCCAACGGGGGCCAGGGAAGTGAACAACATGCTCTGAACCTTTCACAATCCAATTCGACCTGACCGGTTTTCAACAAAAACCGGTCGAAACGAAAGTTCCCGTGCCGGAAAATCGATTTGTTCACAGCTTCCCGATCGGAAGGCTCCGCGGGTTGAAGTCGGCTCCACAAGGCTGAAGGCGGTCGGGCAGGACGGGCAGCACTGGCTCATGGTTGGGCGGGACTACGGCAATCAACGATTCAGTCCTTTGGCGGAAATCAACCGCGACAACGTGAAGCGGCTGGTTCCTGTGTGGTGTTTTCAGACGGGAACGCCCGACGGCCTGCTGGCAACCCCCCTCTTTGTGGATGGTGTGATCTACCTCAGTACCTCCTGGAACCACGCCTTCGCGATCGATGCCAGGAGCGGAGCCGAACTGTGGCATCACAAGCGACGGCTCCCGGAGCGGTTGAAGTTTTGTTGTGGGCCCGTCAATCGAGGTCTGGCGATACTCGACCGCCTGGTGTACATGGCGACGCTCGATGCGCATCTGGTCGCACTCGATGCTCGCACTGGCCGGCTGGCGTGGGACGTCGAACTGGGAAAAGTTGAAGACAACGTGAGTGCCACGTCGCCTCCGCTGGTGATTGGGAGCAAGGTCATTGTGGGAATGGCCGGCGGCGACTTTCCTGCACGGGGTTTCATCGATGCCTACGACGCCAAACCGGGACGGCGGCTGTGGCGCTTCTGGACCATCCCGGGAGAGGGAGAGAAAGACGTCGAGACCTGCAGTCAGTGTAAAGATTGTCGCCACGACGGGCATCGCCGTCGTGGTCGGGAAAGGGATTTCCAGTACCCCAGTAGACCAGGTTGAGTTCTGGATCGTATGAGCCAATCATCCAGGTGGCACCGCCGACCACCTTGTAGGAGTCGCCAGTGGGACTACGACGGCGTTAACGAAATGATGCTGGTCGATCTGGCGCTTCCGACCAGCAAACTGAAAGCCCTGCTGCACGCCGACAGGAATGGGCACTTCTACACGATCGACCGCGCCAGCGGCGCGCTGCGATACGCAAAGCCCTATGTTCGGGTCACCTGGGCTAAAGGGATCGATGCCAGCGGCAGACCTGTGGTGAATCCGCAAGCAATTCCCACCGTCGACGGCGTGACGGTTTGCCCAGGCGCTGCGGGTGGCAAAGAGTGGAACGCACTGGCCTACAGCCCGCTGACCCAGATGGTCTATGTTCCGGCAATCGAGAATTGTGCGAAGTTCGTAAACAACGGCGTCGAGGCACGACGCAAGGGTCTACCGCCCGGAGAGAGCGGATTCATTTGCCTGCCTGGGCAAGCCTACGGCAAGGTCATGGCGATTCGCGCGGCGACCGGGGAGATCGCCTGGGAAGTGAAGACCCGAACGCCGATGGGAAGCGGCATGCTCGCAACGGCGGGCGCTTTATTGTTTACGGGCGAAGCGGAAGGCAGCTTCACAGCCTATGACGCGGAGCGCGGCGAACTCTTGTGGTCTTACCAGACAGGCTCGGGTATCCGGGCTGCGCCCATCTCTTACCGGCTCGATGGCAAGCAGTACATCGCGATCACTTCGGGAATGGGAGGCGCAGTGGGCGGTTTCACCGGCGCGGGGGCTCCCTGGATGAAGGACTATCACAGCGGAAATTCGCTTTATGTCTTCACGCTGTTCGAACCGGGCGCCTCGACGCCGTTCCACGGAGGCAGCCGCCGCTAGGGCGGATTCTTCGAGCTCGATCCAGGCTGCCAGCCTCGGCCGCAATTCACACCGGAAGTTGACAAGACTAGGGCAGCAGCTCTTTCAGAAACGTCACAGAGGCTTCCGCACCCGCGGCCCAGGGTTGGCGGTAGATCTTGAGCGAAACATAACCTTGGTAGCGGATTGCCTCCAGCGCTTCAAACATCGGCTTGAAGTTCAAATGGCCGCTGCCCAGAAAGCTGCCGTTCGACTCGCAGAGATGGAAATGCGCCAGGCGGTTTCCTGCCCGGTGGATGGGTTCCGTCGTGTTCCTTTCTTCGACGTTCATGTGAAAACTGTCGAGCATGGGTCTCAACCGGTCTGAACCGATACGGTCTGCCAATGCCATGACCTCAGACAGCGTGTTGTTGAATCCGGCTTGAAGATGATTCACCGGCTCAAAGGCAATCGTTGCTCCGTTTCGTTCGGCCGCCTCGACGACCCGCCGCATGCACGCTTCAATCCGTGTTTCACCCGCAGCGCGGTCTGGCTCGTCACTCAAGAATCCTTGCATCTGGCCCACCACGAGCACTGCGCCCAAGCGGGCCGCCAGTGCCGTGTACCCTTGCAGCCGCTCGACGGCCCGCCGCCTCACCTCGTCTCGGGGAGAGCTCAGACACAACGCCTCACTGAAGTAGTTCGAGCCACTGAGGAGCGAAACAACGGGAAGATCAATTGAGTCAGCCGTCCGTACCAGCGCATCGATGTCGATAGGATTGGGACCGGCGAGATTGATCTCGACCCCTTCAAATCCCACCTCCTTGACGTGTCGCAACGCGGCAGCGAAACTCTCGAAAGAAGGAAAGGAATCGGGTCGGTCTACGAGGATGTAGCTGATCTTCGCTCTTTTCATGACGTCGTGCTCGGTCCTGCCTTCGATTCTGCTGAGATTTGCGTTCTGGAAGCGCCGGCCTGGAGTTTTTCACTTGATCTTCCCAGCCTGCAGAAGCGACCTGAGTCTCACGCTGCGCGCACGGTTCGGCGATCGGGCAGGTCGATTCGCGATACCAATCGCGGCTTTCGATTCGCTGCGAAAGTAATCCATTATCTACCACTACTGTCCCAACGTTAGTTGAATAGATGCAACTGGTTACAGGAACTGCCTTTTTCTTGTTTGGGGTCGGTGGCTGAGAAAGCCCGTAGAATCGGGGTTTTCTCGAAAAGCGTGACGCTCAGG
>VFZK01000530.1 GCA_016871215.1 Acidimicrobiia bacterium
CTATCTTCTCCATTCGGGAGTGCTCCTTTCCTTGATCGCTCTATCAAGTCTGGATAGGTCGTCTTTGCAAACCGCCTATCCTAGGGCACTCCCGCTTTCCTTTCAATCCCTCCGTTCCGGTTCAGCAGGGTCCCGTCAAAGTCGTGAGCCTTCCCTGACGGTCGGGCTTACTGAATAGCCGCATCGACAAAATCAGTAGCCCGCGCGTTAGCAAGGGCTCGACCTCGACTCAAGGACTTACGAGACTTTGACGGGGCCCTGTCCGGTTCAGTCGCTATAAGCCCGTTCGGCGCATAATCTGGGTTCTACGAGTTTCTGCGCAATTCGGCGCTCGACGCGAATAGCTGGTCTCGCAACCGGACGATTGGAAATCCGGCAGTCAGCGGCAGGCCGGAGGCGCAGCGATACAATCAATTTGGGTATTCGCTCAGCGGCCCGGTGCCCTGTCCGAGCTACAGGAACAGAGTATTCTGGCTCTTTGGACAGGAGTGGGTGAGGCGCAGGCGGGAAGAAACCAGCATTGTCACCGTCCCGTCTCTGGCGATGCGGCAAGGCGATTTCAGCGAGCTGCTGAATTCTTCGAATCAGTTTTTTGGAGGAGCGATCGTCGTCAGCGACCCGCTGACAGGCCAGCCGTTTCCGGGAAACATCATTCCGGCAGAGCGGCTCAGTGCCAATGGGCTGGCACTGCTGAGAGCCTATCCAGCTCCCACGCCTGGTTTTCGACAGGGAACCAACAACTTCGTCCAGGCGCGACCGACGGAAGCGGAGCAGCGCAAGGACACGCTTTCCGTGGATTGGAACCCGTCCGAGCGGCACCAGGTGCGTGCCCGCATCCAGAACTACAATTTCATCGAGACCAGCGCCTTTCGAAGCGGCACAGACCGGGCTCCACAGATCATCGACCGGCCCAACAATACCGCGTCGGTGAGCTGGACGTTCACCATATCGCCCTCCTTGGTCAATGAGTTCCTGGCCACGGCTAGCACGGATCGCGTTCATATCGGTGTCGACACGCGAGGGGGCCGCTTCAGACGCAGCAACTACGGGATTAACTACCCTTACCTGTTCCCGCTTGGAAAGGAGATTATTGACAAGATCCCAACCATCGAGATCGCCAATTTCGCTCAGGTGGACGGAGGCCCCTACCCGTCAGCTTCTTCTGGCCCCATCTATGACTTCTCCAACAGCCTTTCCAAGATCAAAGGAAGCCACACCTTCAAGCTCGGCGCGTTGTTTGAGCGAGCCGGGCAGAACGATTTCGACCAGATCAACGTCAGCGGGGTTCCGGGCGGGACAAATAACCAGAACGGCCGCTTCGTGTTCGATAATGCGCGAACAGGCGCCATCACGACCAATCTGGCAGTGGCTAACGCAGCAATGGGACTGTTCACGACCTACGCAGAACTTGGAACGCGAGCCTATACGCCCTATCGGGGCCACATGTTCGAGTGGTTTGTTCAGGACTCTTGGAAAGCGAAACCCAACCTGCGGATCGAGTACGGCCTTCGACACAGCGTCATTCAGCTCTACTACAGCCTATGGAGAAACATGGCGGTTTTCGACCAGGGTACCTACGATCCCGCCAAGGCAGTGGCGCAGGATGCCCGCACCGGCTTCATCATCGGCACCTCGGGCGACCGGTACAATGGCATGGTCTTTCCGGGAGACGGCTTCCCAGAGGCTGCCAAGGGGCGTTTTCCGATGGCAACCTCCGGAGAATTCGACCGGCTGTTCCGAGGTTTTTCGAAAGAGTACTCAAAGATCCACAAAGACGACTTCCAACCACGGCTCGGCATCGCCTACTCGATGAATGAAAGAACCGTAGTGCGGGTTGGGGCTGGGCGTTTCATGACCCGTGTGGGTGTGAGCGACTCAATTTTTCTGGGTGGCAACCCACCATTCCAGCCAACCGCTTCCGTGACCAATGGCTCGGTTGACTCGCCGGGCGGTGCCAGTCCGGTGAACTTCCCTTTGGTCATCACGACTCAGGACCGAGACTTCAAGAATCCCACAGCGTACACCTGGAATGTGACTCTTGAGCGGGAAGTCGGCTTTAGAACGACGATCGAGGTTGGGTATGTGGGCCGGCGCGGATTGCGCGCGCAGCGCGAAAGAGACCTCAACCAGCTGCAAACAGGAACGTTGCAGGCTTATCCGGGCGTCAACATCGACTTCTTGCGTCCTTTCAAGGGCTTCAGCACGATCCGCTCGACCAACAACGATGCCAATTCCCTGTACAACGGCCTGCAGATTGGGATTGACCGGCGCTTCACCGCTGGCTTCAGCTATGGAGTAGCCTACACCTATGCGAAGTCGATGGACGACGGGTCCTCTCCCCGTGACGTCGTGCCCAACGCTTTCGACGCCCACAACCTATGGGGACCCTCGAGTTTCGATAACCGCCACACGCTGGTGTTGAACACCATCTACGAACTGCCGCTGTTTCGAGACCGCTCTCGTTCCATCGGCAAGCTGCTTGGTGGATGGCAAATCGCCGGAGTGGCACAGTTTCAAACCGGAACGCCTGTGACGGTTGGTTCGAACAGCGATTTTGCAGGGGTGGGTGGGGTCGGCAATTTCCAGGACAATCCTGGCGACAACCGAGCCATTCAGATATGGAACGTGAACGGTACCCCAAAGCTGGCGCGTAGCGAGCGAGCCTTCGGACTGGCAGCGCGCGATGGGAACTTGTGGTTCCGAACGGTCAACCCGGATGGCTCGCCCCTATTCACACCCCCGGCGGCTGCGACGTTTACCAATCAGAGAAACCGCAACCTGATTTACGGTGCTGGCTTCCAGAACTGGAACCTCGGCATCTTCAAGAACTTTCAGATCGACGAAAAGCAAACTCTGCAGTTCCGATGCGAGATGTTCAACTTGGAGTCATTCAGAAATAACCTAATACAAATAAATGCCTCTTCAGGAAATCGAGTGGGTAAAAATGAGCATGTTAGAGTTTTGGGAGCATGCATGTAAGGACTTTGAGGCGTAGATATTCTTGATCGTGCAGTCCGTAAGCGCGACGCTGGAG
>VFZK01000531.1 GCA_016871215.1 Acidimicrobiia bacterium
CTAGCGTGCTTCTGGCAGTTACTGCCGTGCTTCACTATGAACCGGAGAATCGAGCGTGTCTATTCCACTTGCTCGATCTTGACCTCCTTCAGATAGGGGGTGGCGCCTCCCGCACCCGCCTGAAACAGGATCTGGTACTGCAACCACCGGTCGTCCGTTCGCCAAATCACATCCTCGTTGTTGGTTACATGCCAGCCCTGCTGCGCCAAAGCCTCTTTCGTGCTGGCCTGCCGGACTTGAACTGCCAAGCGCGAGTGCCTCGGGGTCTCTGTTCCCAACATGACGCGCAGTTTCTTCACATTGGCGGGCACGGCGATCGGACGCGACGTGAACGTTTCCTGCAACTCGCGAGTGTAGAGATTACCAATATCGACGTTCTGAGCCCAGTGAGGTCCGAAGCCCGGCAAGCGGGTTCGCTCGCGGATCGAGAACCCGTGCGCTGATCCCCAGTACACGTGACTGTCCACATTGTGATTTCCTCTGGAAATGTGGTTGATGGCCAGCAGATCCAGAAATCCGTCGTTGTCGAAATCTCCTGAAAGCCCTCCTGTTCCTCCCGTGGCGGGCAGCTCGGTGCGGTTTGAGGCCGAGAACTTTCCTTTTCCCTCGTTCCAGTAGATGAGAAACGGCAGATCGTCGCGAGTGCCCCCCGAGTACTGAGCGACGCCCAAGTCCAAGCCGCCGTTCTTGTCGAAGTCTGCCACGACGAGGTCGAGAGCCCCACCGGCCGGCAATGCGATCGGAGCGCGCTTGTCGAATCCCGCTTTGCTTCCGAAGCGAACGATGACGCGTGAGGCGGCGCGATAGTTGTGCTGTTTGAGATCGAAGACCTGGCACAGAATCCAATCAAGGAAGCCGTCGCCGTCCAAGTCGGCAAACTCGGCATTGCTCAGATAAGGCTGGTCGATAGTGTCAGACCGAGCCATCGAGAAACCTTCGCCGTTTCCCCAAAGGACGGCGCTGTGCGAGTCGTAAGAGGCGGCGAGAAACAGGTCGAGAAAGCCATCGTTATTGAGGTCGGCGAGTCGAATGTTCGCGACGCCCTTGAGCGGATACTCGATCTTGACGCTCCGTGCCACCGATAAGCCTGAAGGACCTCCCCACAGCAAGAGGGTCGCTCCCCCCGACGTTGCGCTGACCCAGCCGCAAAGCAGCACATCCAGGTAGCCATCCCGGTTGACGTCGGCGACCGCGAACGCGTTGTGCGGCTTCGAGCCCGGGACGGCCAGCGCTTCCATCTTCGCGGGCGACGGGCCTTCCGCTGTTCCCCGATAGACAAAGCTCTCGTCTGCCATGTTCGCGAACAGAAGCTCGGAGTGGCCATCGTCGTCCAGGTCCACCATCGCCGATCCCATGGCTGCGTTCACCGGATAACGAGTGACTGCGGACGCTGAGTACCCTCTGGCTGCGTTCACCGGATAACGAGTGACTGCGGACGCTGAGTACCCTCGACGCGCTCTTCCCCAGTAGACGAGAGCGTTTTCGCGGGTCTCGGGACTTGTGACAAACGCGCTCGAAGTGTTGGCGAACACGAGATCGCTCTTCCCGTCTTGATTGACGTCTCCAGCCGCGACTGCCAGTGCTCCAAACGTTTGCAGTTCTTCACGGTGCGTGGCGCTGTATCCCTGTTCGCTGCCCCAGTAGACAAAGGATGGCGCATCGTAGGTCGTAGCTGTTTGGTGATTGGCCACGACGATGTCAGGCCACAGGTCCGCATCGATCTGTGCAATTGCCACGTCGCGGGGCGACAGCGCCGGCAAGGTAGCGGATTGCGAAACGTCGAACCGCGCTTTGCTCCAGAGAATTTGGATGCTGTCCTTGGTTGCCAAGGCCAGGTCGTCCTGGCCATCCCGATCCAGATCAGCCGCGGCCACCGCCCAACTCCCGATCGGGAGCTGCAGCGCCGGGATCAGCTCGCGAGCGGGATTGCAGCGAAGGATCTCCGTGGAACCCTCAGTAGCGGTCATTAGCGACCAGCCGAAGGGCGCCAGGCGCTTCAGGCGAACTCGCCGGATTCCCGGCGCCTTTCGTCGAGTGGGATGAGTGAAATCGATCCCTGTCTTGGTTCCCCAGTGAATCGAGAGGTCACTCTCGTTTAGGCCAGCATTCGCGAAAACGAGGTCTGGGTTTCCATCGGCGTCGAGATCGCCAACGGCACAAGAGACCGCACGCACCGTGGAAACCTCCGAACGCGCCGTGGCTGAGTAGCCCTGTTTAGAACCCCAGTAAATGAAGGATTGCAGATGATCTCTGTACCCTCCTACGGAAGGATGAGCCCAACCTTGGTTGGCGAACACCAAATCGATCGTGCCGTCATGGTTCAGATCGGCAGCGCACACATCGGTGGCGGTGGCTGTCGGCAATTCCGCTCGGCGGGCATAGCCTTGGGCGCTGCCCCAATAGACGTAACTGACGCTTGTCGATGTGAATCCGTCGGTGCGGTTTGCGAAAACGACCTCCGGGAATCCATCCCGGTTGAGATCCTCAACGAACAGACCCGCTGGGCTCACCGCTTCGAGCTGCCAAAGCGCATCCCGGCTCCTGGTTTCTTGTTTCCACTTCTCGTAAAGCGGCAACGAGTCATAGATCGGCGAAATCGCTGAATGGAACCCTTCGGTCCGCTGAAGGTAGACGAAAGCGTTTGGAACATCCATCCGATTGTGAGTCGTGTTCAGCACGAAGTCGTAAAAGCCGTCGCCATTCAGGTCCCAGTGGTGGATGAACTGTATTCGGCCGTTTCTGGACACGTAGAGATTCTGTCCGGCGTTTCCGAACTCGCCCGAGCGGAACGCGTCGAAGCCGGAGTCAACCACGCGAAACGGAGATTGGCCTGCTCCAGCGGAGAGGCACGCTACGGTGACGACCCATAGCGCGACCCAGCACGAGTTACGCTTTCGGGCTGCTGGTCCGAAGCCGCAGGCGAAAAGTGAGCGTTTTCTCATGAAGGAAATGATCATCTTGGGTTTCACAGCACAGAGGCAGAGCGCTCGCTGGGAAGCAAATATACATAGCGTCTTAAT
>VFZK01000532.1 GCA_016871215.1 Acidimicrobiia bacterium
ACCTTCGGGGCTGGCACCACGGGAAACAATTTCCTGCTGGAAGAGACACTTTTCATGAAAGAAACCTTTCTGCCCTCTACTCTAATTTAAGCAAGAGCAGATGTCTCATCTACATTGGCACAGAGGGAGCTGATGCTTCCATCCGCAACATCATTGAACTTCTGGAGGCCGCCTGAACTTTGTTGAACTGTTTTTGTTGATGATTAAAGAGGTAAGAATCTAGAGCTATAACACAAGCAACGACTCAGCCGGGCATGGGTTGGATTTCGGTGCTTCGGACTGACCCAGAGAAGCGTCGTGCCGGCAGGTAAATATTCGGCGAGGCCGCCAGTAACTTAGCCGACGCCCTTGGGTCGAGGAAACTTTTGCATCGAATAACTGTTTCCACACCTGTGCGCCGTTGGGCTGCAATGACGGCAGCGACGTTTGAGAGCGGTTTTTGAGAGGACACCTGAGATCCGGTGCGGGCGAACCCTGTTTCTCTCGGGTTTGGAGATTCGACCATGGTGTCGGCGGAATGGCTGTTGAGCGAGGTGCGCCGCTGTACGCTTTGTGCTGAGCACTTGCCTCTCGGTACGCGACCGGTGTTGCAGCTCGATCGCCAGGCGCGGATTCTGGTGGCTGGACAAGCGCCTGGCAGAAGGGTTCATGAATCTGGGGTGCCTTTCGCGGATGCTAGTGGCGACCGGCTTCGCGAATGGTTAGATCTACCCGCCGCGATCTTCTACGATGCTCGGCGCGGCGCGATTCTTCCGATGGGCTTTTGCTTTCCCGGCAGAGGGAAAGCCGGCGACCTCCCGCCACGCTCAGAGTGTGCGGCTACGTGGCGCGACCGGTTGATGCGGCAGCTGGCCAACCTGAGACTCACATTGGTTATTGGGCGGTACGCCCAGGCTTACCATCTTACCGTGGCAGGCAACTCGGTGACCGGAGCGGTCCGGTCCTGGCGCAAACACTGGCCCGTGGTGGTTCCGTTGCCACATCCCAGTCCCCGCAACAATCTCTGGCTTCGTCGAAATCCCTGGTTCGAGGAGGAATTGCTGCCCTGCTTGCGGAGGCGAGCGAAAGAAGTGCTTGAAGAATGAGAGCAGCCGTCTAAGCCGGCGCTTGGCGGTTGCCGTCGATATGTCGTTAGGCGCGAAGGAACGCGCGGTGCTATATTGGCGGTCGCATTCGGGGCATCAACGGTGGACTGGAAACCGCACATCACGTGGCGGTTCGCACCGCCGTTGAGCGCCGGTTAGCACGATCGTTGGCTTGAACACGCACGCCAATGCTGGCGAAGTTGGGATTTGGGCAGCCTGTGGTTTTCTCTCATTCCCTCCCAGGCAGCCACGACGGGATCGACGGGAGACGGATTCCAGGAGCTACGTGCTTTGATCTCGGTGCCATGAATGCGAACGCCTTTCTGGAACAACTGAGGGGAGGCGATCGCCGTTCGATCGGCGCAGTTCCGAGAGTTGTGGAACAGGTGATGGCAGATGCCAGCCTCTTTTCGGCACTCTTCGACGGTTTGAGCAACCCTGATTTATTGATCCGGATGCGGTGTGCCGACGCGATCGAGAAGGTTACTCTAGCGCTTCCGGGACACCTCGGCCCTTATAAGGCGAGGTTGATTCGCCTGGCGGCAGAGGCGCGCGAGCAGGAAGTTCGCTGGCACATGGCGCAGTTGCTGTCGCGCGTGAAGCTGGAGAAGCGGGAACGCCGGCGCACCATCGTTGACATACTTGTCAAGCAGGGCGAATCGCAGTACGCCATCGTTCTTGTCGAACACGGGCCGGAAGTTTTTGACGATGCCAAACGGAAAGGTCATGAACAGTGGTCTGCCTGGCGTAGCCGCCAATTCGATCCACCAGTCGAAAACGCTCCGGCCGGGGTGTGGCGAGAACGCCGGCACGAGCGAATCCGAGTCATCGGCGGGCGGCAACGGGTTGTTCGACTCCGCCCATTCTTTGAGCTTGGCTGCCGGCGGATCGCCTTCCAACGCGCTCCAGTAGCGGAGGAACTCCGTGGCGATGGCCCGGTCGTGAATCGCGTGCCCGACGTTCAGCTGGCCGTGCAACGCGTTGCGGCTGAAGTTCGTCGAGCCTGTCCACACGGAGACAGCTTTGCCGCCTTTGGCGAGCACGATGAATTTGTTGTGCATCAGCGTGGCGTTGCGTCGCGGCAAGCACAGCGCGCGAATCCCGGCTTTGTCGATCTCCTCCTCGTTCGCCCGCCCCGTCTCGTCATCCTCAGCGTGGTAAACGATCTTCACGTCGGCGCCGCGGCCGGCTGCCGCTTTGAACGCCTCAAGCACCGCTGGCCAGCGCAGTTCAAAAATGGCGGCGTGCAAGCTGAAAGCACTGTTGCGCGCCTGAGCGATAAAGCCGAGCAACGCAGGAAGGAGGTCGCGTGCCAGCCAGACATAGGCTGGCGGTCCCGCTTGGTCGAGCGTCATGCCTGGGAAACGCTTCGCAAAGGCCTGCGATGCGATGGCGCCTCGGTTGAAGTGCACGCTGTGCCGCACGCCCGCCAGCGGCTCGGTGGCGATGGCAACACGAGTGGCCGCTTTCTCCGTTAATGCGCCCGGAACGCCGTACATCGGAACCACTCGGTAGCGATAACGATAACCCGGCTTGACTGAGTAGTCGGCCCACTGAAACGCCTGGAACGGGTGTTCATGACTGTTAGCGTCTTCGATCCCAGTGGAAGGCCGGACACTGGCAAACGTCTTGTTCCCTCTGAGCCAGACGACCTCGTTTTCAGTGAGGTCGTTTCGCTGAATGGCAAACCCCATGAGCCCTTTCGCATCAGTTTCCTTCATGCTCAATGCCAGAAAGACCACATGAGTTCCGCTGATCGCCCGCACCGTAACGAGTCCCGAGGCTTTCTTTCGCATCAGCTTCTCCTCAGGGCAAACGCATCTAAATTTAGCCCAATAGGAGCTGGAGGAGGTAATCGTTGTCCCCGCCCGCTCTGAGGCGCTTTCCTTTGACGCCTTGCTTGGGGGTTTGTTCTTTCTTGAGGAGGTTGATCG
>VFZK01000533.1 GCA_016871215.1 Acidimicrobiia bacterium
AAGGCTGATTTTACAGGTACTTTCAGAGATTGAGCCCGCACCTGCTCAGCGGCCTATGAGCAAACAACTGAACCTATTCAACTTATAGTTGGACACTAGTGGGGGGCTTTATCTCATGAACATGTTGTGGAATCGGTTCTCACGATGGTGCCTGGCACCTGCGTGGATGATGTTGGTCCTGTCGGCGCCACTGGCAGCTCAGTCGCAGGGTCACAAACCGGGCGGTGAAGCGAGCCTGGTCCTGCCCGATGTGAGCCAGGTTGTGATGATGGGCCTGAGTGGGACGACGCTGATGGGATGGGGTTTGCTAGTCTGCGCGCTGGGGCTGCTGTTTGGACTCGCCATCTACCTTCAGCTGAAGCGGTTGCCCGTGCATCGGTCTATGGCAGAAGTGTCAGAACTCATCTATGAAACTTGCAAAACCTATTTGATTACCCAGGGCAAATTCCTACTGATCCTAGAAGCGTTCATTGGGGTTATTGTTTTCATCTATTACCGCCTGTTGCAGGGAATGCCGCTGGAGCGAGTGCTGATCATTCTCCTGTTTAGTCTGATCGGAATCGCGGGCAGTTTCAGTGTTGCGTGGTTTGGGATTCGCATCAACACCTTCGCCAATTCCCGCACGGCCTTCGCCAGCTTGAAGGGCTTGGCGTTTCCTTGCCACGCGATTCCCTTGAAAGCCGGAATGAGCATCGGCATGCTGCTGATTTCGGTCGAACTCTTTCTGATGTTGTGTATTTTCCTCTTTGTGCCGGGTGACTATGCGGGACCGTGCTTTATTGGCTTTGCGATTGGCGAATCGCTCGGCGCTGCTGCCCTGAGAATTGCGGGCGGCATCTTCACCAAGATCGCGGACATCGGGGCTGATCTGATGAAGATCGTCTTCAAGATCAAGGAAGATGACGCGCGGAATCCGGGCGTGATCGCCGATTGTACCGGTGACAACGCCGGAGACTCGGTTGGCCCGACCGCTGACGGCTTTGAGACCTATGGTGTGACCGGAGTGGCGTTGATTTCTTTCGTGCTGGTTGCGGTCAGCGATCCAGCGGTTCAGGTGCAACTGCTGGTCTGGCTGTTCATGATCCGCGTCATCATGATCGTTGCCTCTGGCTTGTCGTACCTGGTGAACGGAGCTTTTTCCCGCGCCCGTTACGCAGGCCATCGGGAAATGAATTTCGAGATGCCGCTGACGACCCTGGTCTGGTTAACCTCAGCAGTTTCGGTTGGGTTGACCTACCTGGCCTCTTATCTTCTGATTCCCGGTCTGGGCGACGGAACGCTCTGGTGGAAACTAGCCACCGTGATTACCTGCGGCACCCTGGCAGGCGCAGTGATTCCCGAGTTCGTCAAGGTGTTTACTTCGACTGAGTCCAATCACGTGGCTGAAGTGGTTCGCTCCTCCCGCGAAGGCGGCGCGTCGCTGAATATCCTCTCGGGATTCGTGGCCGGCAACTTCAGTGCCTACTGGCTTGGAGGCGCTGTGGTGTCGCTAATGGCGGTAGCCTATGGAGTCAGCGTTCAGGGGTTTGGTGAACTCATGCTAGCGCCGGCTGTTTTCGCTTTCGGGTTAGTGGCTTTTGGCTTTCTTGGAATGGGACCGGTTACCATCGCGGTGGACTCATACGGACCGGTGACCGATAACGCCCAGTCGGTGTTCGAGCTCTCGACGATTGAGCAGATTCCTGGGGTTCAGGCTGAAATCGAGAAAGATCACGGGTTCAAAGCGGACTTCACCCGATCGAAGGAGCTGCTGGAAGAGAACGACGGCGCTGGCAATACCTTCAAAGCTACCGCGAAGCCTGTTTTGATCGGCACTGCCGTCGTGGGTGCGACTACCATGATTTTTTCCATCGTCATGTTGCTCACCCATGGGCTGACACAGAACTTGGAGAAGCTGTCGATACTGAATCCGCTGTTTCTGCTCGGGATGGTTTGCGGCGGGGCCATGATCTACTGGTTCACCGGTGCTTCGACTCAGGCTGTAACGACCGGAGCCTATCGTGCGGTCGAGTTCATCAAGGCGAACATCCGGCTTGAAGGGAGCACGCGCGCATCGGTTTCCGACAGCAAACGCGTGGTCGAAATCTGCACGCAGTATGCTCAAAAGGGGATGTTCAACATTTTTCTGGCTGTCTTCTTCGGGACGCTGGGCTTTGCGTTTCTCGATCCCTACTTCTTCATCGGTTACCTCATTTCGATCGCGCTGTTTGGACTTTTTCAGGCTTTCTTCATGGCCAACGCGGGCGGTGCCTGGGACAATGCCAAGAAAATCGTGGAAGTCGACCTCAAGCAGAAGGGAACTGAGCTGCACGCCGCTACCGTGGTGGGCGACACGGTTGGCGACCCCTTTAAGGACACCTCTTCGGTAGCTCTGAACCCAGTGATCAAATTTACGACGCTGTTTGGACTACTGGCTGTGGAGTTGGGTGTGTTGCTGGCTGAGCAGCGAGGCCACGGCGTTGGATTGCTCCTCGGATTCTGTCTGCTCTCGGTTTCCATGGTCTTCGTGTGGCGCTCTTTCTACCGGATGCGCATCGGATGATGGACTACTGCCACAGAAGGGGTGCACAACCCCGGCGGTGAGAATTGCATCCAGCTTTGCACTACCCGTCTTCCTGGGGTGCCTTCGGTCTTGGCTCCGCGCGCTCCCTTACCTATTGCCTTCCTGATCGCTTCCATCACGGTCCAACGGCTTACAGGGCTTGAGGACCCTGGAAACCAGAGCACAATCGTCTGGAGGTCGTCTGGAGGACAAGCGTCTGTCAGTAGCAAATCAAGATGTCCGGTGTTTGTAGCAAATGAAATGTCCGGTTTACTGAATCGATAAGAAAATAGTCACTCAGGCCAACGAGCGTAGCGCGGTTGGCCTGAGCTGCTTTTCCAACGCTTTTATCAATCGTTGCAAAAGTACTTGCTTAATCTAATCGAATCGAGTATAGTACGGGGCCTGCGACGAACTAAGAAGACTCCTACTCAGAAGGACCTGGTCAGTGTACGATCCCAACTGCGTTATGAGA
>VFZK01000534.1 GCA_016871215.1 Acidimicrobiia bacterium
GTCGAGCTGTTCTTCAAGTGGATCAAGCAACATCTTCGAATCAAAGCGTTCTATGGAACCAGCGAGAACGCCGTCAAGTCTCAAGTCTGGATCGCCGTTTCCATTTACGTCCTAGTCGCGATCGTGAAAAAACAGCTCAATCTCAACTTCAGTCTCTACACAATTTTGCAAATTCTGAGTCTGACTTTGTTCGAAAGAAGGCTGATTTTACAGGTACTTTCAGAGATTGAGCCCGCACCTGCTCAGCGGCCTATGAGCAAACAACTGAACCTATTCAACTTATAGTTGGACACTAGTGATATTTTCCCACGCCATTTCGTCATTTGAAGATTGACGCATGACCATCCAAATCAAAAAGAAGCTGGAAGAGGAAATCAAGGTCCTAGAGTACGAGCTCAAGAACGACCTCCCTAAAGAACTCAAGAAGGCGGCCGCGCTTGGGGACCTCAGCGAGAACGCCGAATACCAGTCGGCGAAGCAGCGCCAAGAGATTCTGAACGCAAAGCTCGCGCATTTGCGCAAGCGATTAGCTGAAATCGCGCTCATTAACTTCGACAAACTTCCCACCGACCGGGCCTCTTACGGTTCAACCCTGGTTCTCTACGACACACAGAAAGGGACTGAAGTGACCTACAAACTCGTGTCTGTCGAGGAATCAGACCACGAGCAAGGCCTGATTTCCACGACCTCGCCCATCGGGAAGGGCCTGCTCAATCGCCAGGAAGGGGATACCGTCAAGATATCCACCCCTGGCGGCGTCAAGGAATTCGAGATTCTGAAGCTGACGACGATCCACGACCAACCCGAAAACGCCCAGTAGAAAAATGCTCAGCCAGGCCATCGGCCGATTTTGTAAATCGATTTTGGATCTCATCGTCGCCGGTGCCGCAGCACTTAGCATCAGTCCAAACCTTCTCACGTTGGTCGGGTTTCTGGTAACCATCGTTTCAGCGACCTATCTAGCTCGCGGCAAGTTCTTCCAAGCCGGGTTGGTTATCATCCTAGCTGGCATTTTCGACATGCTCGACGGGCGCGTCGCCCGAAAGACTAACAGCGTCACGCCCTTCGGAGCGTTTTTCGATTCGGTCCTGGATCGGTATTCCGACATCGCCATGTTCCTTGGGCTCATCATCTATTACGCAAAAGGCCAACGGCTGCCGTATGTTTTGCTGTCAGGTGTCGCAATGGTGGGTGCCGTAATGACCAGCTACACACGAGCGCGAGCGGAATCGTTAATTCCGCTATGCAAAGTCGGCTTCATGGAGAGACCCGAGAGGATGGTCTTGATGATCATCGGGACTCTCACCGATCGCATGGCTCCTGTACTGTGGGTGATGGCTTTCTTCTCCAACCTTACTGTTGTTCACAGAATTGCCTACACCTGGAAGGAGACCTCAAAGCTGAAGCCTCAGACCTCCTCTCAATAGCATCTCGCCAGCCCGGATTCTTCTGCCCAAAAAGCTCTCCCGGCTCGTTTTTTGCTTGCAGGCACCGAGTCTTTGATATACATTCCAACTGCCTGCACACGCTGGAAGTGATTATCTTCCTTCGAGTTACAGAACCTCATGGAAAAGAATCCTCTTTCTCAGCTTGAGTTCTTCGAGCGGCTCAGCGAATCATACGACCAGCTGATTTCCTGGCCCACTCGCATTGCGGCTGAAGGAATGTTCTTCAAGAAGCTCGTAACTGACAACAAGCTAAAGAGTTCTCTCGATGTTGCTTGCAGCACAGGATTCCACGTGATCATGCTGCGACGGTTGGGGCTGGATGCCTCTGGCATCGACGCCAGTCCGAAGATGATCGAGAAGGCCAGGACGAATTCGGTGACGTGTGGGGTAACCGTCGAGTGCATTCTGGGTGATTTCACCAACATGTCCAGGCGCTTCTCCGAAGGCTTTGACCTTATTACCTGCCTCGGAGATACCATAGCCCACGTCCGGTCAGCCCACGACCTGAAGGGGTTGTTTCAGGAGACCTATAAGAGCCTCAATCCAGGTGGCTTGGTCGTCGTTCAGACTCGAAACTACGACTTTGTCTTGAAGCATCGCGTGCGGTTCACTCCACCCACCGGTTCCAGAAACGGCACCGAAGAAACTCTTTTCTTCCGCCTGCTGGACTTCAATCCCAAGTCGCTCAACCTGAATGTGGCCAAGTTCCGTTGGCACGAAAACCGCTGGGAATCCAATGTCTACACCACAGAGATCTACCCTCACTCGAAGAAGGAGCTTGAGTCTGCCCTCAAGTCGGCTGGATTTGGCAAGCTAGAATTCTATCGGAATTACAACTTTGAAGACTATGACCCCAACGGTTCCGACCTCATTCTGATTGGCCAGAAGAAGGGGATATTGAAGTCCAGAAACCCCTCCCGGCGCGAGAAACTGGGGGGACCTGAGTCTTCTTCAAAAGCTGCTGCTAAGAAGGAACCGCCTCGCCTGGCAGTTGCGCCTAAGGTTCTCAAAGCGCCTTCCACCAAAAATGCGGGTCCCACGAAGCGCCCTGCCAAGCGGAAGTGATTAACCGGAACGCTTGAAACGGGTGTGCACTGCAGTCAGACCTGCTCAGCGATCGTGAACCCAGCCAGACACTCCCCGCCGCCGTCTATCCTAACGATCTTGGCTCGCTTGTTGTTCTCACCGGCTCCGGCGTGAATGGCTCTCAGCATCGCGAAAGACGCCAGAACGTCCTTGTAAAGAGAAGTGACAACAAAGACCTCTCCTGTCTGTTCGCTTTTCCACATTTGTCCGGCTGAAACCTTCTTGGTTGTCATCTTCTTCTTTAGGCGCTTAGGGGCAAAACTTGCAAAAAATGTTTTTCATGTTGAGCTAAGCTGTTTGTTTTCAGCTGCCCGAAGGGCCACGTTTTCGGCGCCCCGTCGCCGAAACGCCTAGATTCTTACCTCTTTAATCATCAACAAAAACAGTTCAACAAAGTTCAGGCGGCCTCCAGAAGTTCAATGATGTTGCGGATGGAAGCATCAGCTTTGTAATAGGCAGTTTCGAGTTTACTTTGCGGCCGG
>VFZK01000535.1 GCA_016871215.1 Acidimicrobiia bacterium
CCCAGCTACGCTCCGGAACTCAACCCGGACGAACAGGTCTGGAACCATGCCAAGGCGCGGCTGGCGAAACGGTTTGTGGCCACCAAGGCGGAGTTCAAAGCGGCGTTGTTTTCAATCTTGCTTTCGAGTCAGCGCTCTCGTCAACTGATTCTGTCTTTCTTCCAACTTGCTGAGACTAAGTATGCAGCAGAGACCACTTAGTGCTGGTACTGTCG
This sequence comes from Acidimicrobiia bacterium, assembly GCA_016871215.1. Taxonomy (GTDB): domain Bacteria; phylum Acidobacteriota; class Terriglobia; order Versatilivoradales; family Versatilivoraceae; genus VFZK01. Next base: position 216 of record VFZK01000535.1, read on the forward strand.
CAACTATTGATAGCCAATGAATAGAAAGAAGTTGGCCATGAAAATCCGTACGCTGATCCAGAGCTGGTATGGAGTGTGTCGCGGTTGCATAGTCCTGGTGGTGATTAGTTTAATGTTTTTGAGCCCTGTTAGCTCTCAACCAACGACATTCAAGCAGTCCGATACGGCTGAAGAGGGAGGAGCTACATTGCTCTCACTGCGACTGGTCCCCCAAAATGTAACTTTGTGGGGAGCAAAGGCGACACAGCGATTTTTGGTGCTTGGAGAATTTACCGACGGTCTAGAACGGGATGTCAGCTCTCAAAGCCACTTTTCCATTTCCGACTCAGAAAAGGCCAAGGTCGATGCTGCTGGGCGGGTGATGGCTTTAGCTGATGGGGTTGCCGTATTAACGGCCACATTCAGAGATCGATTGGCCAACACTAACATCCGGGTTGAAAGCTCTCAAGAAAAGCGTCCCTTCAGTTTTTCGCGGGATATTGGCGGGATTTTCACCAGGCAAGGATGCAACGATAGCAACTGTCATGGTGGCGTCAAGGGGCAGGCTGGATTCAAGCTCTCCTTGAATGCCTCATATCCAAAAGCAGACTACAAGTGGATTGTTGAGGGGGGAACCTACCAGGTAATGACGGCAGAGTCGGGACCAAAAAATCCTCGGATCAATTTAAAAGAGCCGGAACAGAGTTTGTTGTTGCTAAAGCCTACCATGAGCATCCCACACGGAGGTGGAAAGAGATTTGACCTCAACTCCGAAGATTACGCGGCGATCTTGCAGTGGATACGTAGCGGGGCAGCTTACGGCGAGGATAGCGAAGGCGGCATCGCGCGGGTGCAACGTCTGGAGGCACTTCCCAGTGAGGCCGCAATTGTTCCAAAGGGGACGCACCAACTATTAGTGACAGCCATTCTGTCCAACGGAAGGCGAGAAGATATTACTCATCAAGTGCGCTTCAATTCCAATAACCCCGAAATAGTGAAAGTAACATCGGAAGGCCGAGTGGAAGCGGTCAGGACAGGGGAGACGGCGGTGATGATCCGCACGGCTGGGCACGCGGTCAGCGCCACCTTTGCTGTGATCGCCCAACCGATTTCGAACTACCCGAAGGTGTCCCGAAGAAACTTTATTGATGAGCAGGTCTTCGCCAAACTTCGGAAGTTCAACATTGTTCCTTCCGAACTCTCGAGTGATACGGAGTTTCTACGGCGCGTGTGTTTAGATCTTACTGGGACATTGCCACCTCCGCAGCGAGTGCGGGAATTTGTGGCCAGCAAAGATCCACAGAAGCGGGATAAGTTAATTGAGATTCTTTTGAATTCTCCCGAATATGTGGACTACTGGACTTTTCGGTTTGCCGACCTTTTTAGAGTAGGTGTGATTGCGAATGCTTACTCGTCGAAAGATAGCCAGGCTTATTGGGAATGGATTCGCGCCAGCCTGGCCGAGAACCAACCTTACGATCAGACGGCGCGAGAACGTATTGCGGCTGTGGGCAATAGCGCTCCTTCCAGACACTTCATGCCGAACACAGACCCACGTCAGCCTGAGAACAAAATGGCCGAACAGGTGCGAGTATTCATGGGACGGCGGCTGGACTGTGCCCAATGTCATAACCATCCCTACGAAGCTTGGAGCCAGGATCAGTTTTGGGGGATGGCCGCTTTCTTTGGTCGCATGAATCAGCTAGGTGTCGGGGGAGCGCTTTACGATGATCCCACCGGTCAAGAAACGGAGGAAATGGAAACCGACGGGGTGCTAGAGACCCGAAAAGTGATCCACCCCCGCACCAAGGAGGAAGTCCAGCCGACCTTTCTTGATGGCCAAGTTCTGCCGGAAATGGGGAGATCTGACCTGCGAATGAAGCTGGCCGAATGGATGACTTCCCATCCTTATTTTTCCGAAGCCGCGGTTAACAGGATGTGGAGTTATTTCTTTGGAAGAGGTATTGTGGACCCAGTCGATGATTTTCGCTCAACCAATCCGCCCACTCACCCAGACCTTTTGAAATCGTTGGCTGAAGACTTCAAGGATCATGGGTACAATCTGAAGCATCTGTTTCGGCAGATTGTCCATTCCCGAACCTACCAGCTCTCCAGTAAATCGAACGAAACGAATAAGGACGATGGGATAGACTACTCCCACGCCCTACCGCGGCCCTTGGACGCGGAAGTGCTGTTAGATGCAATCTGCCAAGTGACCGGGGTGCCTGAGATTTTCGAGCACTTATCTGGGCGGATCGCATTGGCAGGCAGGTTGCCGGTCGGTACTCGGGCAATTAATGTGAAGGAGCCCGATATTTATCCATCTCAGTTCTTAGATTTATATGGACGACAAGACCGGCAGCGGGTTATCCAGAGAGACACCAGAGCAGACCTGAAACAAGCCTTACACCAGCTGGCCGGACCGGTCTATACAGATAAGCTCACGCAGAAGGGAGGCCGTGTCGAACGACTGCTCAAGAGCGGCGCCACCAATCAGGAAATCATTGAAGAGCTGTACCTGGTTGCTCTGTCGCGATTTCCTGTAGCGAAAGAGTACGCTGAACTGGAAAAGCTATTAGGTCAAGAAACTTCTCGCAGAAAGGGGATTCAGAATCTGCTGTGGGCGGTGCTCAATTCTCGGGAATTTTCCACGAACCATTAAAAAACAAGAGGGGGAGGAAACGAAAATCGTGGTACTTGTTTACCGCCCCCCACCTGGACGGACCTATGCACACGGGCAGGACAGAAAGTCGGGACGAGAGGTGAACAGGGGAAGAGGCGTTTCGGCGCTTAGGGAGAAAGAGAACTG
>VFZK01000536.1 GCA_016871215.1 Acidimicrobiia bacterium
CAGAACGGATCAGCGACTGGCTCATCGCTCATGCCGGCAGCCTAGCAAATCGGCGCGCAAAAAGCCAGTGGCGATTTACTGCCCCCTTATTTCTTACACTTGGGAGACTTTGACGGAGCCCTGAGCAGCGGTTGCACTGGCTTGCGCTTCACAGAAGCACGTGATAGGGTCCGGGCCATTGGTTCGGGGCGTAGGCCTCGGCACTCTTCAGAAAGTTGATTGTCGCGACTCCCACCGGCGTGTGGTGGCGTTGGAGGCGCGTGGATGAAATACGGAAAACTCAACCTGATCGCTGGTGCCGCCGGAATATTGGTCGGTGGGATTGGCGGTCTGGCGCTGGGCGTCACGTTCGACAAGTACAGCGTGAAGGACGGCCATCGCCTGCTGAGGGTGGTGAGGTTCTACCTCTGCGAGGGTCATTCCCACGGGATGCCAATCGCCTTATTCAATTTCATCGTCGGTTTCCTGATTGACCGGCTGCCGCTCTCCCCCTCGTGGAGGCGGGTTTGTCCCGTGGCGGCAGTCGTCGGGCTGGTTCTGCCCATTGGACTCGCCCTTAAGGGGGCCAGCGGTGCGGCAGAGAACTTTCCGCCTGTTGGCCTCGGGATCGCTGGGATGCGCACTGCCGCTGTCCTGCTCTTGGTGGGGGCCGTCGGCCTCAGGACCGATCTGGAACCCCGATAGCGAAGCACCGAGCTGGCGATGCTAGGCCGCCGAACCAGGTGCCGCACCTGACCCGACGGCATGCCGACTTCCCTAGACTCATGGCTACCCGATGCCGCCGGGCAGGTGAGCTTTATCGTCAGATCCCGTAGGCGTCGCACCGCAAAGCTAAGCTTTCGGCAGCCGACAGCCTGCGGCCAAGTCCAAACGCCAGTGGAAACCCGGCCAGACCGTTCGCTCTCCGGGCCGGCCTCGAGATGTGCGTCTTTTATGGGGTGTGCCTGCGTGTGCGGACGGAGAGGAGTGCCAGAACCATGAGAGTCGATCTAGCCGATCATGTCGCCGTCGTAACTGGAGGTGCCGCTGGCATCGGCCAGGCGATTGCCAGCGCGTTGGCGCTAAACGGCGCCAAGGTTGCGATCGTGGACATCGATGCGGAAAGAGCCCAAGCGACGGCCCGCGAAATCTCTTCGAATGGCGCGGTGTGCGTGGCGATTCCAGCCGACGTCGCCGATCCAGCCCGAATGGTGGCGGTTGCCGAGGAAGTGTCGGGACGCTTTGGCCGGCTCGATATTCTGATCAACAGCGCGGGAATCAACACACGCCGCGACCGGGTTCCCATTCACGAATTCAAGCTGGATGACTGGAACAAGATTTTGGAGGTCGACCTCACAGGCGTCTTTGTCACGAGCCGCTCTCTGGTTCCTGTCATGCTGCGAAGCGGACACGGACGAGTTGTCAACATCAGCTCGATTGCCGGGCTTGTGCCTTTGAGACTGCAAAGCGCCTTTGTGGCTGCCAAGGCCGGAGTCGTCAATCTGACCCGCTCGATGGCTTTGGAGCTCGGACCTCGCGGTATCCTGGTCAACGCCGTCGCGCCCGGCTCGACTCTGACGGCGGGTACGGAAGCTCTGTTCTATGGGCCTGATGGGGCCTATACGGAGAAAGCCGCCAGCTTGCTGGCTCATATCCCACTGGGGCGGCCCGCTCGTACCGAGGAAATCGCGTCGGCAGTTCTCTTCCTGGTTGCCCCGGAAGCGAGCTACGTCAACGGAGCAGTGCTGACCGTGGATGGAGGCTGGACCGCGGGCTATGCGAGAGATTGGTAGAAGCAAGTCGTGGCAACTGGTAACGCAAACCTAACGCTCAATAACTGACACCTGTTCCTAGGAGACCCAGCTATGGCGAAGATTCAGATGTTCAAGGGCTATCAAGGCGCTGCGCCGATTCCCAAACCGGCTGAATTGGTCGAGCCTAACGTTGTCACCGTGAAGGACGGGGTGCCTGTGAAATATCCGGACTGTGACGGCATCGGCGTGCGGGTGGTCCATCCCGCTAACCCGAAAGCTGCGGCCAAGAATCTGGGCCTGGTGATGTTCTTTGTCCCCCCGCACGTTGTTCTGGAGCCGGGTTGCCATTACACCGAGGAGTGCTATGTCATCTTGAAAGGAGAAGGCGTCATGACCTTGGCGAGAAAGAAGGTTCCCGTCAAGGCCGGGATGTTCATTCATCTTCCGTCATGGTGTGAGCATGGCATCGAGAACACGGGTGACGAAACCCTGGAGGTTTTGATCTGTACCTCTCCGCCGAATCCGTAGAGACTTAAAGCTTTCGCATTGGCCTCATTTTGGAGCTTGCAGATTCAATCGCCACTGAGACCGGCGAGTGGCCGGCCTCAGTGCCGCTCCTCCTCATACGGCTGGATTGCGGGCGACTCTGACGGACGAAGCCTGCGGCCAGCGAGCCGGCAAAGCCCCTCCTTCGACATGATGAGATACCAGAATTGTGAGCCTGCACTGCCTCGTCGAGAGCAGTTCAGGGCAGCGAACAGGATCGTGCTGGAATGGTATGCTTGCACTACTTTGACGGAGCGACCCACGAGGAGGGCGAGGAATGGAACATCCAGACGTTAGGCCGAAAGACATCTGGGATAGGGCAGAGATTCTGGCGAAAATACTGGGCGCCGTTTTGCTGCCAGTGATCACCATCTACATCGCATATCTATTGAATGCTTCGATCCAAGATCGTTCAGCCCGAGTCAGAATGGTTGAGCTGGCGGTTGAGATCCTGAAGTCCGATCCTAGCCCAAGTTCCCCAGAAAAAAACTATTTTGGGCAAAGCTGAGGGACAAGGGAAGCAGAAGGGTTGAGTTTTCAACGAGTGATTATCCAGAAGGGTGTGTAGTGGAAGCCTACCCTCTTTTTTTCTCTGTGGAGCTGGCTGAGAATGAGCTTGTAGAGCCAGTGGACAGGGAGAGCCGGAGCGGATGTTTTTGCGGAAGATGCGGCGGCGGAAAGATGGGAAGGTGCATACGTAC
>VFZK01000537.1 GCA_016871215.1 Acidimicrobiia bacterium
GGTCAAAGCAGTGGTATACAAACACCAGCAGGCTGCCAAACAGCTTTGCGAACAATTCCATCGGTCGTCTCCTTTGATCCTGCCTCGATAACAAGATCATCGTACAGCCGACCGATGGAATCAAAATCTCAAATATGTTTGGCTAGGTTTTCCTTTGGGTATCTAGAGGAAGTGATGACTCCATCAGGTTACGGCTCAGGCTTCCGGAAGTGGCGGGTGAGGTTGTAAGCGCCGATTCCAATCAGGACTAAAGGCCAACCCCGAAGGACGAATCGCACGGTCCCTGCGACAAAGTGGTTAATCAGGAAGACTCCGCCCGCCAAGATCGCGAAGCACCCCATCCAAAGATCAGGAAATCTTAGTTTCTCGAACGGTGTGACGACAACGATCCCCTGCAACGCCAGTGCTCGTTTCTTGGCAACGTGATAAGCATCGACCGGCATGTATAAATAAACTGCTGCCGTCAAGATCTGGAACATAGGCCCCAAGTCCCCGTTCTCGTTTGAGGTCGACAAAGACACAAGGCTCCCGAAGGTCAGGACCTGGAGAAAAGCCTTGAAGTAGTCGCCATTGCAGATCGAACCCACGCCTGGAATGAAACCTAGAAGCAAAGAGACGGCCGGAGGACAGTAAGGGTAGCCGGAACTTGTTGGCAGGGGGAGGGCAGCGAATCCTCGCCCGGCCGCTGGACTCAGTAACGGCGGCATTTGTGCCGGGGCCAAGCGAGCCCGGTAGGCGGGTTCACACTGTGGACATAACACGGGAGGACGATCGGGAGAAAAGCAGTTCGAGCACAGCGGTTTTCCGCAGTTCGAGCAGTATGCCGTCGCTGCCGCTTCGGCATGGTTTGCACACTGCATGAAGCCTCCAAGGCTGCCAGGCCTGCAGATAAATCGGACCAGCGCCGTTCCTTATAACGAGCCGCCAATCCCAAAGGTTCAAAAAACCTCTACGAACTGAGATCTGACGGGCGTTTTCGCAGGAGTACCTCGAGAACTTGATGCTTCAACAAATAGAACCTCTGGCTTTGAAACCCTGCGAAGAGCTGCGTGACGTCTCTGGTCTGATAGATCTTCCTGACCTCCATATTCCGCTCCAGCGGGATATACTCCAGGAAGGACTCGCTACTGATGCGATATTTGTGGAGTGGCTGCGGGCCAACCACCCGCTGGGTGCGGAAGAATCCCAAGACCAGACTGTCCGGTTTCATCTTGGCTGAGATTCGCTCTGCAAAGACGCGGGCGAATCTGGGTTCCAGATAGCTCAAGAAGTCCCAGCAGATCAAGCCGTCGAAGAAATCGTTGGAATAATCGAAGTTTTCGGCAAAAAACTGCTGTTCGTCTAGCGTTATCTTGTCGTCGACCAGCTTCGAATACTTGGGATTCGAATAGGCAGCCAGGAAATCCTCCATATATACCTTGATCCCAAGATTGAGAAAAAACTCGATGTTGGAGCCAATGACCGGTCCCAGGTCCAGGACAACCGGATTCTCTTTCCGACTGATCGAAGCGATGAAGTCCTTCAGGATACTCGTTTGGTACGAGGCGTAGGCTGGCGTTGCTCCTCCGCGAGTGGGTTTCGTTCCCTGAGCGGCTGCAGCGCCGGAGGACTTCGACTCGCTGCGCTTCCAGAATTTGAACGGGTCGAAGGGGCTCTTCATGGGGAATCAGATGCCCCGGTGTGCGGGGACTTCCATCGACGGCGTGTCGTTTCCCAAGGTTGGAGGCAGCATCTGACGCATGCGCCAAACCACTTCGCTGCCTGAAATCGAAACTGACCCGGCCGTTGGTGAGCCAGTGACCGATCGCGAGCGAAGCGAGTAAAGACCGGTTTCCTCGGGCCACGAACGGAGGTGCAGGCAGCTCTTGCATGCACCTTTGCTTGTGGCCTCGCCCGCGAGTCCAGTCCCGGATAGAACCGTAGCACTGGAACCGGCGAGTCGATTGGCTCGGCTGAAACGTCCATCGGCGGCACGATGACGCTGCGGCTGGACTGAAGGAGGGCTACTTCGCCTGGACTTTCGGCAGGGCCGCTTCGGAACTCATCATCTTGACGGGCTCGACGCGCGGCAAGTCGGCCTTTCTTTCGGCGCTGCGCTGCATGTCGACGCTGCCCTTGAAGTGCGCGCCGTCAGCAATCGAGATCCTTGGGGCTTTGATGTCGCCCATGACCGATCCGGAACTCTTGATCTCGAGGATGTCGCTCGCGCTGATGTTGCCGACCACACTGCCGATGATCGTTACGTTCTTCGCATTGATCTCGGCGTTGATTTTTCCATTGGGGCCGATGACGAGGTTGTGGTCTTTCAGCTCGATCTTTCCTTCGACACGGCCTTCAATCGTCAGATCTTCGTCGCCCGTCAGCTCGCCTTTAATGAAGACGGACCGTCCGATGTTGATGACTTCTTCCTTGCTTGGGTTGGGTCTGGGTTCGAACCGCGATTCCATAGGCTTCTTCTCCTCGAATGAATTCATTGGAAACTCCTCCTTTCGTGGTGCGTAGGTTTCCCTGTCATCCTCGGGTCGTTTGTTCTTCCACATGGCGCCTCCTGAATGCGAAGCCTACGAGTCTTCGTCATTCATCGAATGTGATCGCACTCCAGCCCCCCCCAATGGGCTATACCTTAGCACAGGAAAAAAATTGGCGTGCAAGGAATTTCCCTCTCGATGGACGCCCAGGTTGGGGGTTCGCAGACGTGGCGACCTGTTGTGCTCAGGTCTTGTGGTTGCGAGTCGCCTGCGTTATCGACACCTCAAGCGGATCGGGTTAGCTTTTGAAACGAGAAAGTGGAATTGGCATTGAAGAAGAAACGGGCCGGGCTGGGGTGGCGGATTCCTGCTGGGCTTTGTGTTAGCCGGTTATGCGCGATGAAACGAGAATTTTGTTCTCGTTTCGGACGACACGGCAGCAGGTAGGGCGGGCTGTCCTCAGCCCACCGCGAAGTGCGGATGGGTTGGGAAAACGGCGCGGTGAGGAC
>VFZK01000538.1 GCA_016871215.1 Acidimicrobiia bacterium
GCTCCCAAGTCCGCAAAGGGATGGGCGCACAGGTCATGGCTTCTCTGCGCAACTTGGCCATCTCGCTGCTCCGTATGGCCGGTGCCCGCTACATCGCCCCTGCGCTCCGCCATTGCGCCCGCCTCGGTCCCCAAGTCTTGCGCCTCATCGGCCTCCGACTTTGACGGGGCCGTGGGAGGTTTGAGCCTAGACTTGACATTTTCTGGAACAAAGACGCCTGGGCAGTACAACCGCCGTGCGCAAGCCGGTTAGTTCGATTGTAGAACTTGGAGTCGGGTTGTTCGTCCAAGGTCGCTAGAGCCCGCGGAAGATCGAAGAGAAGGGCAGCGACAAGCGATCGGTAGAGCGCACGGGTGTTGCCGCTCTGGGAACGCATCTCCGCTTGACGGGCCGAAGGAGTGGACCTGCTATAATGCAGCGCTCATCGGATCGAGACAGCAATCGATGACGCGTGAAAACGACGCCGTTGCACAACCCGGCAAACGGCTTAACGAAAGGAGCTGGAGTGATGAATCTGCCCGAACGCTATGAGGACTTCTACGAATCCTTCCCGACCCATGCCACGGCTCGCCAGGTGAACGTCAAAGAAATCGTGCAAGCAAGCCAGCAAGGGCGCAAAGTCGTGTTCGTCGATGCCCGTGCGGCGGCCGAACAGGAAGTCAGCGTCATTCCTGGAGCGATCCGCGTGCCCGTCGAGAAAGACGCCCTGCAAGTGACTACCGACGATGTACGGCCACTCCTGGCTCTTCCGACGGTCGCTTCTCAGCTGGCTTCCATCCGAGAAGAAGACTTGGTCGTGGCGTATTGCACGGCTGGCCTGCGCGGTGGCTTCTGCGCCATCGCACTCGAGGAAAAGCTCGGGCGCCCCTGTTTCAACCTGACGGGTGGAATGATCGAATGGAAAAACCAAGGGCAGGAAGTTCAACACGACGGCGAGGCCACTGAAGAAGTTCATCCCTGTTTAACTCCTCTGGAGAGATATCTTCACAAGCCTTGACGCACGCCTAACCAGCGGAACCCGCACTCCTCGCATTCGACCAAGGCACGAGCGGCTCCGAGGTTCGGCCACTCATTCGGCTCGGGCCTCGCAGAGCCAGCCTCAGGGCCGGTTCCAAAAGCTTCCCAACGACAGACGAAAGCGCGAATTCCCTCTTTCGTCAAAGCTGAGAATGAGGCCGGTCGCCCCCAGCGGAGTTGGCGCAAAGATGCCTGCCGACGTGCTTTGGCGCGTCTGCCACCCCTGTTGGCTGAGATCCAGGCGAGCCACCTCATGCCAGGCTGCCAGGAACGGCCTGAACGCAGCACCGTTCGGGTTCATGCCACGGTAAATCAGTCCACCTCCAAGAGCCAAAGTCGAGTTCGCGCGAAATTCCTGATGGCGATACGCATCGAGGCGAGTGAGGCCTCCCACGGGAAATTGGTCGTAAAAGGCAAGCCTTCGCCCAAAAGCACTTGCCCCGTTGCCAAAAGCGAACGCAGACACCGTGCGCTTCAGAGCGTGGAAGTGGTCAAAGTCTGAGGTCAAATACGGAAAAGACCCGTTCCGCGCACTCCACCCGAGGGATCCGTTGAGGCGGGTCCCGCGACTTGGAAGCTCTCCCGAATCCTGTGTGTTCAGGATGCCCACCACTTCTGAGTTTACAAATGCCGTCCTTTTGGCTTCGATATTCTTCGAGCTTTGCGGCTCACTGTAACGGTCGTAGCCAGCCTGCGCACCGAGACGCAGCTGCAGATGCCTCCACGTGCCTAGGCCAAAATAGAGCGACCCGGCAAACCGGTTGCGCGTCGAGTCGCGCCGCGCCAGCCCCTCGTAGGACGGAAACTTCGTGCGTTGAACTAGAAATCCAGGCGCCACAAAGAACGGGCTGCCTGCGAAAGGGTGGTAATACTCGGAACGAATTCCCGGGTTGTAGCCGATGAAGAGATCGGTCAGCAGGCGGGTCTTGTAGGCGTCCTTTGCGATTGCGCTGCTGCTAAGCCTCAAGATGAAACGATCTGGCTCTCCTTTGGAGTATCCGTAGAAGATCGATGGTCGCAACAACAGCTGGGTGTCAGGCCGTGGCTCCAATTCGATACGATAGCCCTCCTTCCCACCTGCCTCCAACCAGCGGTAGGACGCACTCGGCAGTCCTGTGGCTGCCGTGAGCCCCGTTAGATTCTCTTCCAGGCGCTGCTCCGAAACCAACGCGCCTGCCTTCCGTGACAGCTCTTGGGAAGCGTTCTCCTGAACGTTCGCTTGCGGAGACCGCACCGAAATCAGTGGGCCTGATGTTCGACCGGTTCGTCTGCGAGAATTCTTGAGCTTCAGATACTCGTCCCAGGCTTGGCGCGACAGCGAGAGTGATTTGAGCGCTTCGCCGTTGGCCTGGGCCGCTTTGTACCCGCTCTCGATGTTGGCCGATGCGTTTCCGAAGTCCAGGAGCGTCCGATTCTCCATGGGCACCGCGACGAGGAGGTGAGCGAGCCGGGCGTTCCGCTGCTCGTTCTGAAGCATGGCAATGTTTACGGACTGGCGCAGGATATTGGTCAGCGTGCTCAACTGTGCGCACTCAACGGGGGGAGATTGAAGTGTGATGCCGATTACGAAGTCTGCGCCCATTTCCCGAACGACGTCCGTCGGCAGGTTGTTGACGAGCCCTCCATCGATTAGCACGCGTCCCTCCCATTCCACGGGAGTAAAGATGACAGGAAGCGCCAGCGTGGCCCGCAATGCCTTGGGCAAAGACCCGTCCTGTAGAACGAACGCATCGCCCGACAACAGGTCGGTGGCCACGCAGCGAAAGGGAATTGGGAGGTCGTCGAAACTGCGAATGCTGGAGTAAGGAGTCATTCAGAAATAACCTAATACCACTAGTGTCCAACTATAAGTTGAATAGGTTCAGTTGTTTGCTCATAGGCCGCTGAGCAGGTGCGGGCTCAATCTCTGAAAGTACCTGTAAAATCAGCCTTCTTTCGAACAAAGTCAGACTCAGAAT
>VFZK01000539.1 GCA_016871215.1 Acidimicrobiia bacterium
CACTGTCGGGCTGACCCGCCGCGGCGGCCAAGACAATCCGGCTTCGCCTTACCACCTGTTGGGGTGTTCCGTGGGCCTTCAACCAGCGCTCGATTTCTCCTCGATCGGTGGCACTCAGCGTCAGTGGAGGCAAAACCATCGGCATGCCCAGACAATAAACTAATTTCCTGTTATTGTCCAGTTATTTGCTGGATACTACACTAGATTGTAGGCCTGCAGGTGAGCCGCATCACTCGAAACCTCGCCCGTCAACGTGACTTCGCCGTTGTTGACCGCCACCTCGATTCGCTCGCCGTTGAGCTGGGAATCCGCCGACAGGCTGGCTTTCACCGCATCCGTGATCGATACATCGGTTGGCGCCGTCGGAGCCTCCGCCGATTTCGAACAGCCCCACAATCCCAAGAAAGCCAGCGCCAGCAGACAGGATGGTAACCGTCGATTTGAGGGTCGCTTCATTGCCTTCCTCCTTTTGCTGAATCTGTCGCACGTCGACCTTTCAAGATGTGCAACAAGCATATCACGTCGAAGGAGGCTGTGCCCGAGGTTGATGAACAGCAGATCAAAGCAAGCCAAATGGCGCGACTTCGCCTCAGCGTTTGCCACGCCGCTTGATCTTCCCGCCATGGATGCCGACGCAGGTCTGCGCCCGCGAGACTGCCCGGCGAGGTGGAAACGCTCCAAAGCGAGTCCAGGGCCGCCGCTGTGGCAGAGCAGCTTGTCAGTTCTTTGACTAGCCTCTACACAAAATGACGGCTTTCGGGTTTGTCATCCAGGCACCGCTACTCCCTCCAGACGGCAAAACACGTTTTGCCTCAGGCCCTTGAAGTCGGCTTCGCAAACTCATTGACCTTGGAGAGTCAATTGCACTCCCCAGCCAGTCCGTCTGAAGAACGCTTCAGACCAGCCCAGTCGCAATTCCACTGCCCACTTCCAGGAGAAAGAGCATGTCTCTGAGGCTTTCCAAGCGTGAGATCAACCTGATCTATACGTTGCTTCGCAACAGCAGCGACAGCATTCTTGAGCCCCATCCATCCCAGCGGACCACTGCCGAGAGCGCAAACGATGTGCTCCTCAAAACTGCACGCCTGAACAAACTGATCGCCGCTAACTTACGGCAAAAACTCCAAGTCGAAATGGCCCAGAACCGCTAGCACCTTCGTCCGCCAGAAGGTGTGAAAGAATTGAAACTCAGTGAAATCGTCTCCTCCCCTCTGCTCCTTGTTGCGCGCGCGCATCAGGGGGAGACCAATGGGGTTGTATCCTTCGCCACCGGAACCCCCTGCCGCAAAACGCGCGGCGTCCCCTTCCTTAGCTTCGTTAGGGGGACAAAGGCTTTTCTCCCTCTCGTGGAACCGAAGCCTCAATTCTTCACACTTCCCCACTAACGAGCTTGGCAGCTTGCACGCAGCGGTCTTCGGAAACGCGACTTCTGTCCCTGTTAAACCTTCTGGAAGGGTGCGACGTCGATCGTTGCGCCACCCGTGTTATAGTCCCAGGCCGGAGGCGCATAGGGTCTGGTGACTCTCCTGGTCTTCAAAACCTGTGTGTCGCACTCGTTGCGATAGGTGGGTTCGATTCCCATTCGCCTCCGCCAATTAACTCTAATAGATAAAATAGTTTGAAAAGACTCATATAGTTGTGTACCTGATACGTACCGTTTCGTGCTACAGTCGAGCTCATGCTCACTGTATACAGACGCCATCTCAAGGCCTGCCCATACAAATCAAGAAGGTATCGTCGCTGCAGGTGTCCTCTCTGGGTTGCTGGTACGCTTGCTGGTGAACCCTTAAAGAAAAGCCTGGATCTCACAAGTTGGGAAGCTGCCCAGGATAAGGTTCGCCTCTGGGAATCCCGGGGACGGATCGAAGACCGTTCACAGATCAGGATCACGGTTCGAGATGCTGTGCAGAAATTTCTCGAGGATGCCGCGGCAAGGTACCTCAAGCCAGGATCACTGAGAAGACTGGCAACGATCTTCAGTAAACAGCTCCTTCCTTTTGCTGAGATGCGCGGACTCCAGTACCTGTCTCAAGTTTCTGTCGACGAAGTGAGGCAGTTTAGAGCGAGCCTGCACAACAGTGCCAATACGAGCCAGAAGAAACTTGAAAGCCTGAGGTCGTTCTTCCGATTCTGTTGCGATAGCCAGTGGATCGCGGAGAATCCTGCCAACTTGGTGAAAGCACCGAAAGTCACCCAACGCCCGACAATGCCGTTTTCCGAAGACGAAATGAAAAAGATCATTGCGGGCTGTGACCAGTATCCCAACTGCCACGGAAACTATGATCCTGAGTACGGCCCAAGACTGAAAGCCTTCGTCCTGTTGTTGAGATACTCCGGTTTGAGAATCGGAGACGCGTTAATGCTCGAAAGAAAACGGCTCAAGCGTGACAGGCTGTTCCTTTACACTCAGAAAACGGGAACTCCCGTCTATGTGCCGCTGCCCCCTGAATTAGTAGCTGTAATGAATTCCTGCTCCAATAGAAACCCTGAATACTTCTTCTGGTCTGGAGAATCCAAACTGACCACTGCTGCTGGAAATCAGAGAAAATACCTTAACAAACTCTTCAAACTCGCTGGGGTTCGAGGAGGAAAACCTCACCGGTTCAGAGATACATTCGCAGTGGAGTTGCTTCTTGCGGATGTTCCACTTGAACGAGTATCGATCCTCTTGGGTCACAGCTCCATCAAGGTTACCGAGAAGTACTACTCGCCATGGGTAAAGTCCAGGCAAGATCAGCTAGAAGCCGACGTGAGGAAGACTTGGCATTCAATTCAGGACGCTGTTTCGCCGGTGAACGCGCAATAAAACACTCTCTGGAATTCTGATGGTCTTATAACCCAAATTATGCACCGAATCAGCCTTTTGGTTTGGTGCTTGGTGCATAAAATTGTATGCACCAAGACTGGGCAGATACTTTTGGTCGGCGCTGAGTCGTGAAAACGGGCATTGGATGAAGCTTTTC
>VFZK01000540.1 GCA_016871215.1 Acidimicrobiia bacterium
CCGCTCGACGGATTTCGCTGCCTCGGCCTCGATCTTCAACGGGACGCCCAGCCCGGGGCAGCAGGATTCCCCTCTCTCCAGGTGAATGGAGAAGCGGCGGATGCTGAGCCAGGCCAGGCGCGGCCTCGCCTGACGATCGACACGCAGTCGTCCGAGAGCGGGAGGCCCGTTCTGCTTGCCGAGCTCGTGCTGGGCGATCACGACGGCATCCTCTCTAACCATGTCTTCGATTTCTTCATGGCGCTCGATTCGCGTCAGCTTCCCGCTGCCTTGCGCGCCCAAATGCGCAGGGCCGTTCTGTGCGACGCGTTCTTCAAGTTGCCGGCTGCGCGCAACGCGAACGAAGGACAGAAGCTGATTCGCGAGACGTTGTCGGCCAGCGATATCGCGCGCTTCCGCTACCGCAGAGCGGCCGTAGACCTTCTGAAGATGTACCTCCGGCGATTCCTGGCTGCCGAAGACAGGCTGATCGCTGCCGGCGGGCAGTGGTTTCGGATCCAAGAAGACAAACGGAAGCAAGCGCTGCTCTACCAGGTGCCCTACAAACTGTTCGGCCCGCAGATCTTCAAGTCAATGGAAGTGTTCGACGTCATGCAGCTGCCCTCGGTCCCGTCGGCGGCCGAGCTGCAAGCCTTGTTCGTGGAGCTTGGCAAGCACGGGATCGAGCTCTATTTCAACCAGAAGCCCGTGGTCGCGACACGATGGGAGTTTTCGGTCGATGCCACGCGCGCCTCCGGCATCGATTGGTTCGAGATCAAGCCGGAAATCCGGTGCAACGGGGTGCTCTTAACCGAAGCAGAATGGCTGGCTGTTTTAGACGGCAGCGGCTTTCGGGAGGGTGAGCAAGCTATTGAAGTGCTGGACACGCCGTCCCAGGAACTTCTGGCCTCGGTTGCGAACATTCTGAAATCGAGGGCGCGAAGCAAGGGCAAGCGGGAAATCGTCGAAGTGCAGCGGCTGCAGATTCTCGACTGGATCGCACTACGCAAGCAAGGCGCGACGGTAAAGCTCTTGCCGGAGGACGAAGCGGTCGTCGAACGGTTGTTGCACTTCGAAAAGATCGAACCAGCTCCGCTGCCCGAGCGGCTGCACGCCAAGCTGCGACCCTATCAGAAAGACGGCTACCACTGGCTGGCGTTTCTCTACCAACATCGTTTGGGAGCCTGTTTGGCCGACGACATGGGACTGGGAAAGACATTGCAGGCGATCACCCTGTTAGCGGCCCTCCGGGAAGGCAGGCTTCCTCCGGCCGCGAGCCAGCCGTTGGGACCGCACCTCGTGGTGCTGCCGCCGAGCTTGCTCTTCAACTGGGAAAACGAACTGAGGCGGTTCTACCCGGAGCTGCGGCTGGGTTTCTACACGGGCAAGGAGCGATCGACCGAATTCGAATTTTACGACGTGGTGCTGACGACCTACGGCTTGGTTCGCAAAGACATCGAGAAGCTGAAGGAACGGCTGTTTCACGTCATCGTTTTCGACGAAGCGCAAGCGGTGAAGAACCTTTTTGCCGATACCACCGGCGCTGTGCGCCAGTTGCGTGGGTGTTTCAAGCTGGCTCTGACGGGCACTCCCCTGGAAAATCACCTGGGCGAATACTATTCGATCCTCGATCTGTGCCTGCCGGGTCTGATGGGCGATTACGATCAGTTCAAGGCGTTCGTCAAGGCGGAAGCTTCCCCGTCGATGGATCTAGTGGTGCGGCGGACCCGGCCATTCGTGCTGCGTCGTACCAAGGACGCCATCTTGAAAGAGCTGCCGCCAAAAACGGAGTCGGACGTTTACCTGGAATTGACCGAGAAACAGAAGGCGTTGTACCAGCAAACGGTGGCGCAAGTACGCTCGTCGATCGAGGACGCCTACCGCAGCAAAACGCAGGCTCAAGCGCAGATCATTGCCTTGACCGCCATTCTGAAACTTCGCCAGCTCTGTGTTTCACCCCGGCTGGTGGATCGAACCAGCAAAGATCCGTCACCTAAGCTCGATTTTCTGATTGGGAAACTCAAGGAACTCCGCGACGAAGGCCACAGCGCCTTGGTTTTTTCCCAGTTCACTTCCTTTCTCGATCTGCTCGAGCAGGAGCTGGAAGGCTCGAAGCTTGCGTTCTCCCGGCTCGATGGCTCCACGGCGGTCGGAAAGCGGAAGCACCTGGTCGAAGGGTTTCAGAAAGGGGAAGCGCCTCCCATCTTCTTGCTGAGTCTCAAGGCGGGCGGCCAAGGGTTGAACCTGACGCGCGCTTCTTACGTTTTCCATCTGGATCCGTGGTGGAACCCCGCTGTTGAGAACCAGGCGTCTGACCGCGCTCATCGCATCGGGCAGAGCCAGAAAGTCTCTATTACACGGGTTCTCATGCGCCACACCATTGAAGAGAAGATGATGGAGCTCAAGAAGCGAAAACTGGCCTTGTACAGAGCCGTGTTAGAGGATGCGACGCGAAGTGGCAAGGGGTTCTCGATCTCCAAATCAGATTTCGATTTCCTGCTGAGTGGGTGACCGGTGCGAAGAACGGGCGATCGGCTGGCGTAGACATTGTGGACGCCCGTTACTCCATGAAGCATGAATGCGTTGCAGCAACATTTAGGAGGCATGAATCGTGAAGACGACAAGTAGCGGCTTGGTGGCACTCCTGCTGTTTGTGCCGGCCTTGTCGGCCGAGTGGAAGCCGCATCAGGTCCGGCGGATGGCTGGACGGTCTGAAGTCAAGCTCCCTGGCAAGTTTCAGATCGTCACCGAGAGCTGGAACCGCGTCGTCGCTGTTCCCTATATCGCTTATATGCCCGACAAGGATCGGTTGGCCATGTTGGTGAGTTGCGATTACCCGCATCACGCGATGATCCTGACAAGCAATGACCGTGGCTCCACCTGGACCTTGCCCCGCTATGTCCATACGGATCGGTCGGGCCGGCCCGACACGGGCATGGGCACCGGTTTGG
>VFZK01000541.1 GCA_016871215.1 Acidimicrobiia bacterium
TTGAGCCAACGGGGCCGGACAAATCAAGTAGAACTGGCGCTGGATGCCTCCGCGTTCGATCACCTGCACTTTGGACTGGTGGCCCATGACGGTCTCCTCCGGTAGGAATTCCAGGAGGGAGACAGTATATCATAGCGATATCGCTAGTCAAGACTTTTTTCAATAATTTTTTCACAGCTTCCGGGGCCGAGGGGGCAATTCGGCAAGGGTTCGCGCCATGTCGTGGCCTCCTGTAGGAATTTTCTACAGGAGGCCACAAATTGTGTTAAATGAAAAGTATTGAAGCTAGGAGCTTGGCGGAAAGACAGGCCTCCCCTGACGCCCTGTTCCCACAGGCCAAGATGCTGCAGGATGCGCTCGATAACCGCGCGGTCGTCAATGAGCGAAACGATCCTCATTCCTTCTGGCATCTGGGGCAGAGGAGCGGATCGGCTTCCCACACCTTCTTGATGAGTTGGCGCCACGGGACGACCTCGGACTCGTGCAGCAACTCGGAGTGCTCAAGACGTGAGTCTCCGTCTTCTGGATCTTCGACCAAGCGCCAGGCGCTCGCCGCCCAATCAGCCGTTCGGGAGATGAGGTGTTTCGCGCCGGTACACGGCAAGGTTCAGCCATGAACGGATTATCGCAAAGGTTCTGGGTTCTTGGAGTCCGTGTCTCAGGAAGCGATGACAATTGAGCTGGCGTCCTCTTCAATCCCTTTCGAACCCCAGCGCGCACTCCGAATCCTCTACAAGGGGCATGAACTCAAGAAGGAGTAGGTTCCTGATTTCGTCTGTTACCAACAGATTATCGTTGAACTGAAAGCACTCGACCATCTGACTAGCAGAGAAGAAGCCCAAGCACTGAACTACCTCAAAGCGACGAAATTCCGAGTGGCACTGCTTATCAATTTCGGCAGTCACGGCAAGTTGGAATGGAAGCGGCTGGTCTTGTAGTTGCTCTTCGTGATTCGTGCCCTTCGTGGATTAAGTCAGGATAGTTTTCACGATTTCTCCATGGACATCGGTGAG
Organism: Acidimicrobiia bacterium; assembly: GCA_016871215.1. Lineage (GTDB taxonomy): Bacteria > Acidobacteriota > Terriglobia > Versatilivoradales > Versatilivoraceae > VFZK01. The sequence continues at coordinate 1,014 of VFZK01000541.1, forward strand.
CCGGAAGTGCCGGCCCTGGAACTTATAGGTCAGGCGTTTGTGGTCGATGCCCAGACAGTGCAGCAGCGTCGCCTGCAGGTCGTGCACATGGACCGGGTCCTTCACGATGTTGTAGCAGTAGTCGTCAGTTTCACCCAGGCTGATGCCCGCCTTCACCCCGCCTCCGGCAAGCCACATGGCGAAACAGCGGGGATGATGGTCCCGGCCATAGTTGGTGTCCGTCAGCTTGCCCTGGCAATAGATGGTCCTGCCGAACTCACCACCCCACACCACCAGCGTCTCATCCAGAAGCCCCTTTCGCTTCAAATCTTGAATCAAAGCCGCTGAACCTTGATCGGTCCCCTTGCATTGCAAGGCCAGGTCCCGTGGCAGATCGTTATGTTGATCCCAACCCCGATGGTAGAGCTGGACAAACCGGACGCCCCTTTCTGATAGCCGGCGCGCCAGCAGACAATTAGCCGCGTAGGTGCCGGGCTTCCGGGAATCCGGGCCATAGAGCTCGAACGTAGACTCCGGTTCATCCTTCAGATCCATCAACGATGGTACCGAGGTTTGCATCCGGTATGCCATCTCGTACTGCGCGATGCGGGTTTCGATTTCCGGGTCGCCGTAGGCATCCGAGCGCATCCGGTTAATTTTGCCCACCACGTCCAGCATGTTGCGCCGTGTCGTTCGGTCAATCCCCGGCGCATCGGCCAGGTAGAGCACCGGGTCGCCGGATGATCGGAAGCGAACCCCTTGATAGCGTGAGGGTATAAACCCGCTGCCCCAAAGCCGCGAGAACAACGGCTGGTCGATATTGAGTGCGTTTGCCTGTGAGAGCAGCACGACGTAGGCAGGCAAGCTCTGGTTCTCGCTGCCCAATCCGTAACTGACCCATGACCCCATGCTGGGCCGGCCCGGCTGCTGGCTGCCGCTTTGAATGAAGGTAATGGCCGGGTCGTGGTTGATCGCTTCCGTATGCATCGTCTTGATGAGGGTGATGTCATCGACGACCTCGGCCGTGTGCGGAAGCAACTCACTGATCCAGGTGCCGGACTTGCCGTGTTGCTTGAAGCTGAAGATGGGCGCTGCTACCGGGAAGGAGTCCTGGCCGGAGGTCATGCCCGTGATGCGCTGGCCCCGCCGAATGGAGTCGGGAAGCTCGGTGCCGTGGAGCTTTTTGAGATTCGGTTTGTAATCGAACAGCTCGATTTGCGACGGGGCGCCAGACTGGTGCAGAAAGATGACCCGTTTGGCCTTCGGGGCGAAATGCGGCAAGTCCGCCAGCCCGCCTGTTTTCGGGTCGATGGCCGCGGTTTGCGCCATCAGATCTCCAGGTAACAAGGAGGCCAGGGCGGCGGTTCCAATTCCCAGGCTGGTGCGGGAAAACAACTGGCGACGGGTCAGGATCAGTTGGAGTTCTTTTTCGAGGTTCATAGGGTCCTTGTAATGACGAATGACCAAGTACGAAGAATGATGAACTTTGGGCCGTCGGATCAAGGCCACTTCTTCACTCGTACTCATCACCAGCAAGAGTAAGCATTAATGACGAAGGAATGACGAAGTCCGAAGGTCTAGTGTCGACACGTCGGGTCAAGTGACTTCATTGTCTGGACTTTTCGACATTCTTAATCACTAGTGTCCAGCTGTTCGAGCCTACAGTGTCTGCAAGTTGTTCATGTCAGTTCAGTAACGGGAGTTTTTGGTAGTGACCGATTTCAATTTTCTTCACTCTTAGGAAGATCCACCCGGGAGTCAGTTTTGTCACAGTGAACGGCAACTTAGCGTTTCGAGAAATCCCTGGGAAGGCGGCGACACTCCCTCGCCTTCTATGTCATTCGGTCCCGAGACAAGCTGCAGTTCCGCCGGATCTACTCGCATCCGATCGACAAGAGCACCGGTCTGCGTTGCGATCAAACCATCGCCCTGACTG
>VFZK01000542.1 GCA_016871215.1 Acidimicrobiia bacterium
GCAAAACCGTGGGAGCCGGAGGGAGCCCGTTCTTGTTGCGAGTCTGAGAATTCACGCTGATTCCTATTCTCGCCCTGCTCAGTAATTAAGGCCAGGGGAGTTGTCTCAGCTATGTTGGCACGGAGGGCCGTGCCTATGAGCGGTTGTTTGGCACAAAACAGATTAAGCTAAGGGGTCGCACAATGGAATCGCTGGGTTTCATCGACGAATTCACCAGACGTCGTCTGGTTGACGATCACAAGAGGCTCACTGCCGGACGCAATCGCGGCCGCCCGACCGAGTTTTGGGAGCCGATGACGATCAACGGGAAGAATAGAGCGTTTCGAGCCTTTAGATTCCTTTTCGAGGCGAAAGTGGGCGATCGGAAAGTTGAATTCCTCGGCGACATCAGTTTTGACTGGACCGCCATGGAGATTGGGCAGGAAAACCCGGTCCAAGATAGTCTCGGGGAGCAAACATTGCACGGCCTGTTCCCTGACCAAATGGAAGCGATTTTTCCCGCCTTCCTCGAAAAATGCCCGACGGCGATCGCCATAAAGAGGCTAAACGGAGAAATCGCGTGGTGCAATCCAACGTACCTCAGCCTACTCCACGAGCCGGATCGCCGTCTCGACAGGGCGATCGGTAAGACCGCCAAACAGCTATTCAAATTGGACGCTAGCAGCCCGATCGTTCAGAATGACTTTCTGGTGGGCCAGCAGAACGTCTGGATGTATGCCATTGAGACCCTGCCCAACAAGGAGCCGCGCACAAGCTTGAGGTTCCCGATTATCGGCAAATCGGGGCCTATGTTCGTGGGAGTAGCCAGTGCGGACTTTCAATTGAAGAATGTCAGCCAGATGGCCTTTGTTCGACAGGGACATGATCGGGCCACCGACGACGGCAGAGCCAGGAAGTCCAAGACCTCTGCCCTACGGCCGTTGAAGTGAGGTGGCGCCATGAGGGGGTCGCGCTCTTCGCGAAACAACCCCGAAACGACCATCGACGGAACACGCGACTTCGGCATAGGCAAGACGGTGAAGAAACTGCCCACTCTGCGGCAGATTGGACTGCAGGCAACTGGCGTATCCTGGATACCCGGAGAATTTCCTGCGATTGCTTGTTTTCGGGAGGGCACCTCTGAGCTCCAGTCAATTGTTTGATCGAGAACTCAATCACGTTCATCGGCGTCCGCCGCCGCCGGCATAATGACGGCGAGCTTATCTTCTATATCCAACTGGAACCGCGCCGCGATCCCGGCCAGGTGAACGCCGAACGTGCCGCGGATCTCGCCGAGTGCGCTGTAAAGGTCCAGCTTGCCCAGTGGCCACCATGGTTGGCGTAGAGCACAACGCGCTCGTCGCCATCAACGCCGACGCGATCCAGAAACTTGCGGCAGGCGGCACGCATAGCCCGAAGACTGGTGGTGACTTCGGCTGCGCCGTCGAGTCTGCCGATCTCGGTTGTCAGGAACCGGCGAATGTCCAAAACCGAGTGGACGCAGTGGTCAGGCACTTCGAGCTCATCAGGTGCGTAGAGCACCCGGCGGTCTTCGAGAAATGCCACGACACGGCAGGCCGCGGAAATCTCAAGCTCACCGGGTTGCCAGGAAACGCCGAGGATCGGCGGCGAGATGCCGGTGAGCCAGTTGGCGATCTCAGAGAACTTCAATCGCGGTCTCCGGCAAAGGCAAAGACCGCGACCACGCCCAAGGCAACCAGGACGCCCTTTTGCAGCGTGGGGCTCTCGCCCTCCACGCCGTTGTAGCAGAAGTCCGTGAAGTGCTCGCAGTTCGCCGTGCCCATGTTGTACGGCTGGTTGATGTTCAACGCAGCGCGTGCCAGGATCGCCTGCTGGTGTTGCGCCGATGATGGTCGGCGGAGTAACCGGAGGTGCTGGCCTTGCGCAAAATCGCTCCATCTGACGACACACACACCGGGTTGCTTACTGTTGTGAATAACCTGAACATCCCTAACGCCGAAAGGCCCTTCGATCAGACGGTAGATCAGGCCGCGATGAGGAATGGGGTGAATATCCGGGTAGGATACCTCCAGTTCATCGCCGGGTTGCATCGCGACACCATCGGACCAGGTGGGCCGTGAGCGTTGGATAAACACGTTCAGCGAGTCCCCGTCTTGAGGGTATGGATCTCCTGCGCGTCGTCGCTGGTCTTGAGCACGGCGATCTGTTGAGTTTGGGCAAGCATCTCGATCTTCTCCAGCAGCCGTGGGATCTTGCGGCTTGGCTTTTTGCCATTCTTGTCAGTCCGTCCCGTGCCGAGCAGTTCATCCAGGCTGATACAGAGCGCCTGGGCAAACCGGGCCGCCATCTCAGCGGAAAGCTTGCGTGCATCGCTCTCGACAGCCGAAATCAAGATCTGAACAATCCCGACCTTAGTGGTCAGCTCGGCCCGGGTAAAGCCGCGCTCCTTCCGAATCTGCTCGATCCGCTCGATCCGCTCACCGAGCGTCTCGCCGCCGAAGTCTGCCGGAGAAGCTTGAAACAGGAAACCTTTGGCATCGTGCACTGTCTAACGTCGGGGAGTGAAGACCACTCTACTTCATGTTATATCAAGTGGTATTTTCGAAACTATTATACGTTAAAACCGGGATTTCCATTTTGGGCCTCCCGGACGCCCACAGTGTACACCAACGCCTCACTCCCGTGCCGGAGTTGATCAGAATCCCCTTTCCGAGGGCGGGCCAGTGCCTGCGGATGGCTTCTTTCGACCATCGCACAAAAACGAAAACTGACAACATGCCTGTTTCCAGCAGTTCTTTCGACACCTCTCCCTCCCAGCCTCCTTTCTCTCAAGATTTCCACCTCTCCGGGCCGATCTTCACCCCGCCGGCAGCGCCTCGATCCGCCGCACCATGCTCCCGAACAGCCGGCGCGTCAGATGGCTCTCAGCCAACATCAGCCAGTAGTAGCGGGCGTGCTTGACCAG
>VFZK01000543.1 GCA_016871215.1 Acidimicrobiia bacterium
CCGCGCTGCCCAACACCTCTTGCACCATCTCATCGTCCCGCACGTATCTCACATGGTGCATTCGCGCAAAACCTAAGTAAAACATCAACACGGTCCCCATCACGAATTGGGCATTACTCAGACTCGCCGGCTGCCGCTTGACCGTTAGCTTCTCGTACAGCAGCTGCACAAACTCCAGCTTCTCCAACAACGCCGCCAGCGGTAACAGGCCGCCGTACGGGGTCAGCACCCCGCCTCCAAAGTCGTACCGGGTGGCCGCCCCGATTTTATTGGCTTTCCCCCGCGTTCTTTCTTTTCCGCTCGCAACGGCCTTTTCAGACCTCGGCGCTTTTGCTATCTTCTCCATTCGGGAGTGCTCCTTTCCTTGATCGCTCTATCAAGTCTGGATAGGTCGTCTTTGCAAACCGCCTATCCTAGGGCACTCCCGCTTTCCTTTCAATCCCTCCGTTCCGGTTCAGTCGCTATAAGCCCGCTCGGCGCATAATCTGGGTATAAGTTCGTTTGTGGGGCCTGTCCTTTTTGAAGATCACAACTCCTGGTTCCTTCTCAAAAAGGCGGCGGACCAAGTTCTCGGACATGTTCCAGGTTTCCGCAACTTCCCGAACCGTATAGTGTCTTTCGTTAACTGGCGGTGATGTTGTATTGGGAGGTACTGCAGAGAATTCTTGCTTCATACCGACGTCCTCCAGCCAAAGGTCTAATCGCCACGCCTGAAACCGTTCACTCGCCTGTCTGAGATCTTGAGAGCCGCCGCGCCAATCACCTAGACACTTCGTTGCGACCTGTAACGTTTTCCAAATCGTTTCGATTTCATAATGATCCCTTGACTGAACGTAGCTTCTAACCCGGACAGGTAGTGTATTGCCGCTTGATCGGGATAGCGGTCAGGCATGGGCTCTCCTTTCAGCATCAGCGCTGACCTCTGAGATGGAGGAAGGAGCGGTTCTGCGGTCTCGCCAAGCTGCGCGTAGATGTTGCTTTGAAAGGTGCGAAGCCTGGCACGAGCTAGCAGCGGCGAGAGGACGGGGCCGATGGAGTCGCCATTGCCAGAAGCGCCGTCGCTCCAGGCCAATACCTGGCTGATCGTGAGCCTGCGAATCTCCAGCTCCGTCTGGTAGAGCGGCGAGAGCTTGGGAACCGTGACATGGGCTGGATTGAACCGGGTGCGGAATTCGCCAGCCTGGCGGGTCTGGTCGTAGTCGAAAAGCTGATCGCCGTCTTTCAGGTTTCGAAAGACCAGGTAGCGAACGTGATCGTCAAGTGAGGCGGCCCAGTTCAGGAACGACTGGACACTGTCGGGCGCGCTGGTGATGGAGCCGACACAGAGGAACTCGACGCCACGCTGCTTCAGGTCAGAAAAGGGAAGCTCCAGAAACCACTTGAGAACCTCATGCCCCGTGCCAGCCTTCAGATCTGCCACGATGATGCCGTGTTCCTGAGAGATTGCTTTTTCGATCAGGACATCGTGGGCAAACTCCGGCTGGATGCCTATCTGAAGGGCTTCTGGAAAGAACCGCGACAACGTGTGATTCTCGTCGTCGAGGTCCAGGATCAACGGAGAGAAACCTTTTTCTTGAAGGTAGGTAATCAGAAACCTTGCAGCCGTGGTCTTGCCGGAACCGCCTTTGGCGCCGGCTGTGAAAATGAGAGTGCAAGACATGGTCTATCCTCCTTGTTCGCGTTTGAGTTCGGCCAACCAGTCAGCCATTTGTTCAGGAGTGAGGCGCTCGAGGTTGTACTCAGCGCTGGGAGTGAAGGACTTCAGGGTTCGGTTACCTGGCTTTTGACGAGGCAGCGGCACATTGCCGAGTTGAGGAGCAGCGGTGAACGGGTGAGCAGGTACCGCTTTCGCACTATCTGGAGCTGTCGGCGCCGGTTTGATTGGCGTTGAGACTCGCGACGGTCTTTGAACCGAACTGGCGGCACATTCAGCGGCTAAGCGGTGAACCCTCTCCCATTTCTTCCGTACCTGAACGAAGCTGTATAACGCGTGAAGGGAGATCTGGACTCCGTGCTTCTGGCGGAGCAGGCGCAGAACCTGGCGATAGGGAGTCGGCGGCCTTCGCCTGCGAAGGTCTGTAATTTCCTGTTCGAACGCCGCGAGTCTGGACTGGTGAGGAATACCTGACATCTGAGTTTTGCTGATGTCCTTTAGTTGCAGAACGTTGGCGTGGAACAAAGTGGAAACTTGTTCCAGCTTTGTTCCATCTGCCACTCGAAGTGGGCTCGACAAAGTTGGAACGAACTTGGAACAAGTTCCAACTTTGTTCCAACTTCACAATAGGGCGAAGCGGCGCTTCGACGTATTGTGTCTCTCTCTCAGGATGCCCGTGGCCCGCCGGACACCGATGTGCTGAGTTCTGTGCCCAAAAGCAGCCGTGTTGGTCGTCGGCATTAGGCTGCTTCCGGCGTCACGAAGTTCCACCCAGATTATGCGCCGAACGGGCTTATAGCGACTGAACCGGAACGGAGGGATTGAAAGGAAAGCGGGAGTGCCCTAGGATAGGCGGTTTGCAAAGACGACCTATCCAGACTTGATAGAGCGATCAAGGAAAGGAGCACTCCCGAATGGAGAAGATAGCAAAAGCGCCGAGGTCTGAAAAGGCCGTTGCGAGCGGAAAAGAAAGAACGCGGGGGAAAGCCAATAAAATCGGGGCGGCCACCCGGTACGACTTTGGAGGCGGGGTGCTGACCCCGTACGGCGGCCTGTTACCGCTGGCGGCGTTGTTGGAGAAGCTGGAGTTTGTGCAGCTGCTGTACGAGAAGCTAACGGTCAAGCGGCAGCCGGCGAGTCTGAGTAATGCCCAATTCGTGATGGGGACCGTGTTGATGTTTTACTTAGGTTTTGCGCGAATGCACCATGTGAGATACGTGCGGGACGATGAGATGGTGCAAGAGGTGTTGGGCAGCGCGG
>VFZK01000544.1 GCA_016871215.1 Acidimicrobiia bacterium
AGCGCAATCTGTGGTTGAAATTTGTTGCGGTCGAAACACCGCATTCCTTCTGCGTTTCAAAGGCAGCCCAAGTCGGCTTGGCGGGTGTCACTTAGGCAAATGGTTTTCCGTGGAAATCCAGGCTAGCATACCTCGCCTGGGTTGATGCCCTAAGAATTCTCCTGGCGCTGGCCGATACGGAAGCTTTGAGGCGCGCCGCAATTTGCCCAAGCGGCCGGCGAACGCAGTGCGATGAACGAGTCGTGCGTGTTGCAGCCAAAGGATTTGCCCATCAGCCAACAGAGAATGCGCTAAAATCCGCTATACTTGAGCCGCGTTCTCGCGGATCGGTTCTGGAGCATGTTGACACAGGATCAAATCAAGGAACTCGAGAAGAAAGTCGAGGAACTTTCCATCTTTCACCAGGTGGGAAAGGCCCTGACTTCGACACTTGATCTTCAGGAAGTTCTCGCACTGATCATGGGAAAGATCAGTGAGCTCCTGAAACCCAGCACATGGTCGCTACTGCTCGTCGATGACAAGAGGCAGGAGCTGCATTTTCAGATTGCCATCGGCAAGGACGCCAGCCGCATCCAGGATTTCCGGATCAAGATCGGGGAAGGATTGGCAGGTTGGGTCGCGAAAACGGGGGAAGCCGCGATCGTCAGTGACGTCACCCAAGACCCGCGGTTCTCCCGCGAAATCGATGGCCTGATCCATCCCCGCATCAAAAGCGTGGCGTGCGTGCCGCTGAAAAGCAAAGACCGGACGCTTGGCGTCATCGAGTTGATCAATTGCTTCGAGGGGTCATTCCCCAGCGAAGACCTGTCGATGCTGACATCGCTGGCAGACCATGCAGCCATCGCCATCGAGAACGCGATGTACGTCAAGCGCATTCAAGAGCTCACCATTACCGACGACTGCACGAGCCTTTACAACTCCCGGTACTTTAACTACATGATCGATGCAGAGCTCAGCCGATCGAGGCGCTACAACTACCATTTCGCGCTGATCTTTTTCGATCTGGACCGTTTCAAGTCCGTCAACGACACGCATGGGCATTTGTGCGGCAGCCGCCTGTTGCGCGAAATAGGAGACCTCATTAGAAGCCACCTCCGGGACATTGATACTGCGTATCGACATGGCGGCGATGAGTTCATCGTGATGTTGCCGCAGACGTCCAAAGAGGCTGCCTTGCTCGTCGCCCGGCGCCTTTGCGATTTGCTGGAACAGACGCCGATCCAGTTGGAGCCGAAAGTATCGGTCACGATAACGGCCAGCTTCGGAGTGGCCGCGTTTCCGACCGACGCGACGACGAAAGTCGAGCTGGTACGCCTGGCCGACCAGGCCATGTACCGCGTCAAGAACCGAACTCGCAACGGAGTTGAAGGCACTTGATCGCCCTGGTGCTGTCTGCCCGCCGCTGGCTTTCCCAGGTTTGCTTAGCGTTTCCTGCTTGCTTCTGCGTATGAGCCACTGTTCCGCCCACACAGACTCGAAGGGTTCCGCAGGATCGCAGCCGACCCGAGCTCTCTTGACCGCCTTGGCACTCACAGGTGCATTCGCAATCGTCGAGTTCGCGGGCGGATGGCTAACCAACAGCCTCGCTTTGATGGCCGACGCGGGTCATATGGTGACCGACGCGGCTGCACTGGGAATAAGCCTGTTCGCGGTGAACTTCGCCAACCGGCCTGCCACCGCCCGGAAAACCTACGGCTTCCTTAGGCTGGAGGTCCTGGCAGCTTTGGTGAATGGGGTGGCTCTTGTGGTCATCGCGCTCGTCATCTTCTACGAAGCCCATGAGCGTCTGCTCAGCCCTCCGATCGTGAAGAGCGGTCCGATGCTCGCCGTTGCCTGTGCCGGGCTCACAGTCAATCTGCTCTCTGCTTCAGCCCTGCACCGCTCGCATTCCTGCAATTTGAACGTACGGGGCGCGATGCTGCATGTCCTTGGAGATGCGATCGGGTCCGGCGGAGCGATTCTCGCGGGCATCTTGATGCTGGCCAAAGGATGGTACCTGGCTGATCCGTTGATCAGCCTCCTGGTTGGACTGCTGATCCTGTATAGTTCCTGGCGGCTCTTGAAGGACTCCGTCGACATACTGCTGGAAGGCACGCCCGCCCACATTGACCTGGAAGCAGTCCATAGCGCGCTGGCAAACGTTAGCGGCGTGGCGTCGATTCACGACTTGCACATCTGGACTTTGACTTCCGGAGTGCATGCCATGACCTGCCATGCTGTGGTCTGCGGAGACGACGACCGCCATCGAATTCTCGAGCAGCTCAGCGACATCGTGCGCAGCCGCTTCAAGATCGGCCACACGACCATCCAGCTGGAGGAAGTCGACCTCCAGCACCGGAAGATGCACTCCTGCCATGAGTGTGCACCGTCATTCAAGGGCGCCTGAATCACGAAACATCTGTTCACGCTTGGAATTGTCGTTCTCGGACAAATGGGCTTTGCTGGCGCCTATCTTCTGAAGGTCTTCCTCGGAAAACAGCTTGCTGTGCGGCTCTCGGTCGTCTGTGTCGCCATGCTGTTCATGAAGATGTTGGAAATCCGCGACCGTCTCTTTTGACGCCCCTGCCCAAGAACTCGGCGCCAGAGCCTGCCTTTGTTCCCGACTGCTGGTCGGAGTTCAGAACTCACCCAAGCTAAGTGCAGCCATCGCGATGGCGCGGGCTGGTAATCTGATTTGGCGTAACCCGCGTTTCGCAATTGCCGGTCTCTGGGCTTGGACCTTGGCAAGGCCCCGATTTCGGTCGATTCTCGTCCGGGTGTGCGACAAATTTGTGGGTGAATTTTAGCTGGCCCGTCGGGATTCCCAGAAGTCTTCCCATAGGTTGCTTAGGTCCAGACAGCGCAGAGCCGAGATGGCATTGGCGCCGCGCAAGGTCCAGT
>VFZK01000545.1 GCA_016871215.1 Acidimicrobiia bacterium
GAGGACGAAAACCTGCGAACCTATATGCGTCCCCCAATTTCCGTTTTCGTTTCGTTGAATTCGACATCTCAAAATGATGTCAGATTTCAACAGCATTGAAAATGCTGCACACTCAATGTCCACAGGGGCCTCAGTCGAATTGTGCTGATAAATCACCCACACGACTTCCTAAAGACCCCGGATTCATTTCAGGTCGGGACTCAGGGTCATGGCCTCGGTTCCTTGCCAACAAGCCAGACCGGGTTCAGTGCTTCCCCTTCACTGATCGCCTGTCCTCACCTCTCAACACCAGGGGATGCCAGGCTGCTCGAGGTCGCTGGCCGCACTGTAATAGGGAAGCAGGCTCTAGCCTGAAGGCTGCACCTCCATACGGTCCGGCATTCAGCTTCGGAGCCGTTTGCTGATCTCCTCCTTTCTCTATATGTTGAGACAGGTAAGCCCCCTTTCGCCCCACAGCCAGCCGCAGCGTAGCGTTGGTACTTTGTTGTGCACAACGATAGTAGCTGTCGAAACTCTCAATCTTTTGGAACAACGCCCGCAAGGGCAGCGCTGATGCTTTGGGCACAAGCATCCAGGATGGAGAAGCCCAGGACGATCATCGAAACTACCAGCAGACTCTCGCCCGGAGCGCGGCGGAGGCGTTGGGTGCTGCTTCCCGTGCATCCGCCGACGGCTCTTGGCGGCTGCGTTGCCTGTGGCGAAAAGCTCGGAGGTCAGCCTACTCGAGATGGTCCGGAATTAAACCCTCTCAGCCAAAGTGGTGTCTATTTGGTGTCTATTATTGGGGTGGGCCAAAGAGATTTTGGCGAAATGATGAGACTATAGAGACACCCTTGAAATCCGCTTCTGATAAGGCTTTCAATGGAAACAGACTCAAACACAAAAACTTGCAAAAACGGCTGAGCCCGAATCCCTCCCTCTCCGCCAGTCTCTGTTGGCTTCTCCTCAGTCAAAAGTCATCCGTACCAGGGGTAACCCTCAGCCGCAGTGAAGTAGTGATTCTCGGGCGGATCTTCCTCGTTGAGTTTGAAGTAAAGTGATTGGATTTTCAAGCAGAAGGAGGGTTTCAGAAACTGCTTTGGTAGTCATGTATAGAGCGTTCGATGTCTTGACTTTTTGGGTATTATTGCTATCGTGTCGGCATGTACGTTGCCGAGATCCCCAATCGCAACTCTCCCCCCGCCATCCTCTTGCGCGAATCCTTCCGTGAAAACGGCCAAGTCAAGAACCGGACGCTGGCCAATCTTTCCTCCTGGCCCAGCGCGTTGATTGTGGCTACCGATGCTGCGATATCAAGGGCAGCAACCTTTGGTTAGACGCGTAGGAGACGCAGAATGAAACTGGGCTTCGACAACTACTCGATTCGAGCTCTGGGTTGGAAGGCGCCGCAGTTGTTGGACTACGCAGCGTCGTTAAAGGTGGATGTCGTTCTCTTCTCCGACCTCGATGTCTATGATAGCCACGAAGAGCAGTACCTCAAGGAAGTCAGAGCAAAGGCCAGCGCCCTCGGCCTTGAGATTCACGCGGGAACGGGAAGCATTTGTCCTTCTTCCGGTACTTTCAGCAATCGCTTCGGGACGGCTGAAGAACACTTGGCGCTCGTGGTTCGCGTCGCCAAGGCCTTGGGCTCTCCGGTCGCGCGTTGTTATCTGGGCAATGCGGCTGACCGCCTAAGCGAAGGCGGCATTACGGCCCGTATCCAGGACACGGTGAGGGTGTGCCAGAGTGCCCGCCGACAGGCGTTGGACGCCGGGGTCAAGATTGCTGTCGAGAACCACGCAGGAGACATGCAGGCGTGGGAATTGATCACGCTGGTTGAAGAAGCAGGACGTGATTTCGTCGGCGTTACCATGGACTCGGGCAATGCGACCTGGACGCTCGAAGATCCTCTGGGTAGCTTGGAGCTGCTAGGACCGTACGCGCTTACCACTGGCATTCGCGATTCGGCCATTTGGGAATCTCCTGAAGGAGCCTGGGTGCGCTGGACGGCGCTCGGCGACGGCGATATCGATTTCAGGGCCTACGTCTCACGGTACGCGGAGTTGTGCCCGAAGGTCCCTTGGATTCTTGAAATCATTCCCGGTGTCACACGCCACTTCCCCTATCTGCAGCCCGACTTCTGGAAGCCTTACCAGCACGCGCGTGCTCGCGAGTTCGCGAAATTTGTCGCGTTGGCCAGACGAGGCAAAGCGCGCGAAGCGTTCAAGCTGCCCGAGAACGATCCGCTGGCAGAACAGCAATACCAGAAGGATCAACTCGAGCGCAGTGTACGCTACTGCCGTCAGGTGCTAGGACTCGGAGAGAAACCTGGGTAGTCGAGAGGTGTTGCCTGCCGAGTGGCTGACGACGTTGAAGGCGATCCGTTCCGCAACAGCCGTTCTTCCCAGATTATGCGCCGAACGGGCTTATAGCGACTGAACCGGAACGGAGGGATTGAAAGGAAAGCGGGAGTGCCCTAGGATAGGCGGTTTGCAAAGACGACCTATCCAGACTTGATAGAGCGATCAAGGAAAGGAGCACTCCCGAATGGAGAAGATAGCAAAAGCGCCGAGGTCTGAAAAGGCCGTTGCGAGCGGAAAAGAAAGAACGCGGGGGAAAGCCAATAAAATCGGGGCGGCCACCCGGTACGACTTTGGAGGCGGGGTGCTGACCCCGTACGGCGGCCTGTTACCGCTGGCGGCGTTGTTGGAGAAGCTGGAGTTTGTGCAGCTGCTGTACGAGAAGCTAACGGTCAAGCGGCAGCCGGCGAGTCTGAGTAATGCCCAATTCGTGATGGGGACCGTGTTGATGTTTTACTTAGGTTTTGCGCGAATGCACCATGTGAGATACGTGCGGGACGATGAGATGGTGCAAGAGGTGTTGGGCAGCGCGG
>VFZK01000546.1 GCA_016871215.1 Acidimicrobiia bacterium
GATTTTTTGTCGTTTCAACGCGGTTTTCCCTTTCCCAAGGCACAGTGAACGCCAGCAGCGATTTTCGCTAGGGCTGCGGAGCCAAGCTGGAAATGGCTTCAGCCCGGAGGGCCGGCAACACGAAGCAGAACGTGCTTCCCAAGTTCGGGCCGGCGCTTTCCGCCCAGATACGGCCCTCATAGGCCTCCACAATCCCACGGCATATCGATAAGCCCAAGCCGGTGCCGCTGCTCCCCTTCTGTACGTGGAGGCTGCTTTGGACGAACTTGTCGAAAATGATGTCGAGCTCTTCCGCGTAGATCCCCTGCCCGGAATCGCGGACTGCAAAGAGATACCCATCTTCCTGCAGCTCTCCAAAAACGTCGATCCGCCCGCCCGAGGGTGTGAACTTGATGGCGTTGCCTAACAGGTTGATCAGCACCCGCAGCAGCATCTCATAGTCGCCGTAGACTTGCCATTCCTTCGGAATCGGCGACGTGTGGAGCGAGATCTGCTTCGCTTCCGCCAGCTGGGTGACCCGGTAGCAAGCGTCGTCCACGACAACGCCCACCGTCAACGCGGAGCGCCGATAGGACATTTTGCCGGCTTCGATCTTGGAGAGATCCAGCAGGTCATTGATCAATTCGAGCAGCACCGTGCCACTGTCCTGGATCTCGAAGAAGTAGCGTTTCAGCCGCTCTCGGTCTGCATGGGACACGCGTTCCAGGCCGAAGTCAGCGTAGCTCAGAATGGCGTGCAGCGGCGTCCGTAACTCGTGAGAGATCGTGGCCAGAAACTCCGATTTCAGGCGACTCGCTTCTTCGGCTCGGTCGCGCTGTTTGGCTAGGTCCTCCTCCAGCCGCTTGCGCACGGTAATGTCGCGGACTATAGCCTGATAGAGCCCATTCCCCAGGCTGACGGTATTGATTTCCACGGGAATCGGGCGGCCATCTTTATGCAGCAAATCCACGGTCTCCAGAAGGTTCCCTTGTTCTACCAGCAGGCGCAATTCCTGGGTCAGACGCTCACGGTGCTCGAGGCTAACGAGATCCAGCAGATTCAGCTGGACGTATTCCTGCTCGGTATAACCCAGAAGTTTGAGAGCCATTGGATTCGCTGAATCGAGCACGCCACGCTTGGTAATGACGAAAATCGCGTCTCCTGCTTGCTCGACCAGGGTGCGGTATTTGGACTCTGACGCGCGCATGTCCTGATAGAGTTCTGCATTCCGTGTCGCCACTGCCGCCTGGCTGGCAAAGGTCTTCAGCAACGACAAGTCGCGCTCGGTGAATGCAGGGCTCGCTGGTTCGCGACTCAGGCCCAAGACGCCCACAACCCGGCTGCTCGAAACCATCGGAACCATGACGATTTGACAGGGGGAGAGCTTTTCCAGCAAGGCGGAGCTTGTGACTCGAGCGCGGATCTCGTCCCAGGACAAGATGAGACTGTCCCGCTTGTCGATCACCTCCCAGCTGAGGGTCTCGCGAACCGGTAGACTCAACCCCTTGAGTTGCGCTGCCAAACCGAGTGCCTGCGCCACACGAACAGACTGCGTTGTCCAGACGTAGTCCGACAGAAACCCACCCGGACAATTGAGCAAGGACATGGACGCTTCCAGAATCAACCTGGCGAGTTCGTCCTTGTCTAACGTTCCGCTGATGGCAGTGCTGGTGTTCTGCAAAGCCTGCAGCTCCAGGTTCGTCTGTGCCAGGAGCTCTTTCTGCTCGGTGACCTCGCGCGTGCGAATTCGGACGTTCGCTTCAAGTTCCTGATTCTACCGCCGAATCCGCAGGACGCGCCACTTGAACACTCCAGAGATCAAGCCAAACCCTGCCACCACGGTCAGACCGAGAAACAGCGGCGTCTGGTAAAAGAAGGGCAGGATGTGCAGTTCGGGGCTCGCTGCCTCCTGGCTCCACAGATCTCCATCGCTGGAGGCCTGCACTCGAAACCGATACCACCCCGGTGGAAGATTGGTGTACTTCGCAAACCGCAGATTTGTAGGTGCCAGCCAGTCGGGATCGAAGCCCTCCAAAAAGTAGCGGTAACGAACGCGGCTCTCATCTCGGGAGGAAAGCACTACAAAAGTGAAGGTCAACTGGTTCTCGACGGGTCTCAACTCGCCCAGCCGCGCATTCGTCACGGGCTGGTCATAGACGAGGGTGTCCCCTAGATGCGTCAGGGGCGGCACCGCCGCGCGATACTGATAGTCAGGATCGCAACGGGTCACCCCCAAGCTGGTCCCCATCCAGAGTTTTCCATCCCTGTCCAACAGGCACACGCCCTCCATCATGACGTTCGACAGCAGGCCGTCGCGACTGCTGAAGTTGCGAAATCGCTCGTAGGCGGGGTCGAAACGCGAGACGCCTTTGTTGGTGCCGACCCAGAGCTGCCCAGACCGGTCGAATTGCAGGAAATGGATGAACTGATCAGGGAGGCCGTCCGCCTTCGAATAGGTTTTGAAACTCCGGCCATCGAAACGGCTGATGCCGGATTCCGTGCCGAACCACATCGTTCCGTGCGAGTCCTGCGCAATCGCTCCGACCCTGCCGGCACCCAACCCATCCTTGTCGCTGTACTGGCTAAAAACGCCGTTTTCGAGAACAGCAATGCCCTGATCGGTACCGAACCACATTCGCCGGGAACGGTCTTCCCAGAGGCTGCTGACGCGGTCGCTGGGCAACCCGTTTTCGGATGAATAGTGCGTAAACGATTTTCCGTCGAACCGAACGGCTCCTCCTTCGAAAGTGCCGATCCAGAGCTGCCCTAGATCATCATTCTATTAATAAGTAGACCATAACGATTGTTTGTGGCATACTCCTCTGAAAGGAGGATTCTATGCCATTCAGAAAACGGGGACCGTCACTGACCTTCACCGAAACCGAGTTAGCGA
>VFZK01000547.1 GCA_016871215.1 Acidimicrobiia bacterium
GAATCCATCGTGGCAAAACTCTCGCGGTGTCGTCAGACTCTTGAGCAAATTCAGCCCGGTTGTACTCAACCCAGAACCAGAAAACGTCAAAACCAACTGTCCATCTAATTCTTGGACACTACACTAGCCAATGAGGTTCCCGGCGTCAAGAAGGTGATCGATTCGCTACAGGTTCGGTCTGCGGCCGTGGCTCCGCCACAGCCGCCACCCCCCTCAACGACCGGTTCCCAAGGTTTCGCAGGGACCACCAAGTCCTCCGCGAAGCCCTCAGCTCAGGGCATGGGCGCTTCGAGCACCACGCCAACCGAGGCGCCAGTGGCAAGGCCAGCCAGCGCCCCCCCGGCGGCTCCCCTAGCACCCGCGCCCCCGCGAGTCGTCACGATCCCGGCGGGATCCTCGGTTCAGGTTCAGATGATCGACTCCGTAGACTCGGCGACCAACAAGGTCGGCGATACCTTTTTGGCCTCGCTGGTGGCGTCGATCGTGGTGAACAATGAGGTCGTTATTCCGAAAGACGCTGACGTTCAGGTGAAACTGGCCAGCGCGAAGACATCCGGCAAGTTCACCGGGCAGAGCGAACTGACACTGGAGCTTGACAGCATCAAGCACCGCGGCAAATCGTACCCCCTGACCAGCAGCACGTTCCAGCAGGTGGGGGCCTCCCGAGGCAAAGACACCGCCAAGAAGACTGCCATTGGTGCGGCGATTGGCACCGCCATCGGGGCAATCGCGGGGGGCGGCAAGGGTGCTGCGATCGAGGCAGGTGTCGGGGCAGGCTCTGGGGCGGCAGCCCAAGTGTTCATGAAAGGCAAGCAGGTGAAAGTGCCCGCCGAGACGAAGATCGATTTCCAGCTGGAGCAGCCGGTGGAAGTGACAATGCCAGCAGGAACCAAGAAGTAGGATCTGGCGTAGAGCGACCGCTCATCGGGGTCGCGATCGATCAGTCGACCTTCAATGCAAGATCGCTGCCCCGAACGTAGTGCACCGTCACTTTCCGGCCCGCCTGCAGTTTCCGGCGCAGCATTTTCGGTTCGAGTTGGGCGGAGTAATGGAAAGTTCTCACCAGGTAGATGTTCTGGCGGCTTTTGACGGTGATGGCCTTCGGACCCACCACGACGGCGGTTCCCTCGAACTTGTCGGTCCTGGGCTTGGCTTCCAGAACACAAGGCCCAAGCCCGGCGAGCGCAAACCAGCTCGCGACCCCTAAAACAAGGCAAGGACTCCAACCGGAAAGCTTTCGGTGAGCCGGCCATCGGGCAGCATGGGTTCGCCTTTGGCCTGGAGGTCGATCGGCATCCCAGCGGCTGTTCTCAGTTGACGTCTCTGTCATCGATGCTGATCTTCAGTGACTTCAGGAATTTGACGTCTTGCGAGGTGATATTGAGTTCTGCTTCACCGTCGATTCCGGCGGATTCGGCAGGTTCGTCCGCAACCGTATCCAGCCGGCGGTTGAATCCGATGGTCGCTTCCAAGACCAGAAACACGTCATATCCGGAGCTGCGAATCTTGGCGATGGCTTCGCTGATTCTGTCCGAGTTCGAAAGAGTGTCGTTGATGGCTGTTCCCAGTTCCTTCATCAGGTGCTTCAGATTCTCATCCAAAGGTTCCACGTCACCTCCACCCGGATTCTGCTGGCAGCCTCGGCGCAGCTTCTATTATCGGAAAGGCATCGGAATACTTGCGAGAATTCAACGTAGGCGGAAGGCATGTTACGCCCACGCGTCCGGAAGTGTCAAGGCAACCGGCATTAGCGTGTACGCAGGTGGCTGCGCTCCGAAACGGACTGTTCTCAGAGCCCTGTCGTGATCCTCGGTCGACTCCTCTCGTCAGTGTGCCAGAGGACTGGCGCACTCGAAAAGAGCGTGCCCAGTAGTTCGCGAAGCGCCCTTGGACTGCCGCAGCCCCCTACCGCTTTCGGGCAGCAAAGCCGGCTCTGCAGCAGGAGTTTCTTGGAGCATCCGCTATGAATGGCAATGTCTAGTCGGATGCCGGCAAGGAGCGATCGGCGCCAGCCATCGGTCCCATTGCCTACCACGGGAGCGTTTGCTAACGTCCGCGCGATGTGATTCCGTGCGACCCAGGCTTTTCAACGAAACGGACGCCAGGGACTCAGACCTTGACCCGACGTGAGATGTCTTCAGCGCCGGGAAGGCTGTGATATCATCTGTTCCGTGACTTCCCGAACTTCGTGGCCGGGTATGTTGAAACTCTTGCTCAATGCCTTTTCCGATGTGATTCGAACGGTTCGGGTTCTCTTTCACGAGATGATGGGCGCAGTTTTTCTGGCGATTGGCATCATGATTACGGTGAATGGCTACAAGCAGCTACGTCGTTACTTCGACTTTGGCGAGATCTCTTACTTCACCATCATTTCCACCTTCACCTTCGGGGTCCTGATGTTGGGCTACGGCGTCCACTCGTTCTACCAAGCAAGGAAAATGAAATAGCCGTTGGCCGGGCGAAATGCCGGGCTCAGCTGTGACGGCTCGGCAAAACTGAGCGCCATCGAATGCGACAACGGCAGGCCGGCAAAGGCTAGCGCAAGTTCCCCAGTTGAAGAGGGACGAAGATTGATGGGCAAGGAGTTGACTCATTTTTCAGGCTGAAGTTTCCACTACATTTGGACTGTTTTGATGGTAGAAACGATCCGGCTGAAGGCGAAAACGTTTGGGCGCTTTTAGACTCATCTCTCTCAATAGGATTCCCAGGGCTTGGTCAGGCTGGGAGATCAGCCGCAGGCGCAGTTGATGACCCGTGTCGGTAGGCAGCAGTACGTCCATCGACTTCCACTTGGAAAACTCCTGCAGTACTTTGCGTGGGGAGTTGCCCAATCCGTGTTTGGCCAAGCGCAGCTCGATGGATT
>VFZK01000548.1 GCA_016871215.1 Acidimicrobiia bacterium
AGCTGGAAAACCTCAGCAAGATGCTCGCGCTTCGTGTCCTTCGCGCTAACCGCGGATGGGAACATTACTGGCACAACCTACACGAGAAAGCAGCGTGAACTGACTCGCACCTTTAATTGCACCCGTCGGCCAAAGCGGTGCAATCGCTCCCTTTCGCCAATCTGAGGAGCGTCTCTGCCAGCGGTCGATTTCCTCTAGAGTGTGCTGCACAGGATGATCTAAACTGCGGCTGATCGCTGGCCAGGCAGCTCGGGCCATTCTCGTTGATCGAAGATCTCCGCCTGGCCTCGGTTCAGGAGAGCCATGAAAACAGAAGAACTATACAAGTCCCTGCGACTGCCCAACAGATCTGATACCAAATTGCTGCTGCTCGTGCTCGACGGCATCGGAGACATCGCAGTTTCCACAACGAGATTCCTGACTCCGCTGGAGGCTGCCAAAACACCGAACCTCGACGAGCTCGCCAAAGCTGCGGCTATGGGTCGCATGACACCGGTAGCACCGGGGATCACCCCAGGCAGTGGTCCAGGACATCTCGGGCTTTTCGGCTACGATCCTCTCGATTACGAGGTAGGTCGAGGCGTCATCGAGGCCCTGGGTTTGGGGATCGAGCTCAGGCCAGGGGATGTGGCCGCCAGGGCCAACTTCTGTACCCTCAACTCCGAGGGCATCGTTACTGACCGGCGGGCTGGGCGTATTGCAACCGAAGTAAACGAGGTTCTCTGTGCGAAGCTGCAAGAAATCAAGAGAGTCGGCAAGGCGGAGGTGATCATCCGCCCAGGGAAATCCCATCGATTTGTGATTGTCTTTCGGGCCGAGGGACTGGAGGGACCCTTGACGGATTCGGATCCTCATAGGGAAGGAACCCCAATCAAGAAGGTAGAGGCTGCCGTGAAATCGTCGGGCGCCAGGGAAGCCGCGGCTATCGTCAACGATTTCTATGCCAGAGCTCTACCGCTGATCGCAAAGGAGCACCCCGCAAATGGGTTTCTGCTGCGTGGCATTGCTCACTTGCCCAAGATCCCTTCGTTCCAAGAGCGATTTGGTCTGAAAGCAGGAGCCATTGCGGTCTACCCGATGTACAAGGGCTTGGCGCAGTTGATCGGAATGCAGAAGCTTGAAGGGACGAACTCAATACAAGAGGAATTCGAGAGGTACCTGGCGGAATACGGGAATTACGATTATTTCTTTGTCCACGTCAAGGGAACCGACATGGCTGGCGAGGATGGAGACTTCGATCGGAAGGTCGCGGTCATTGAAGAGGTTGACCGGGCTTTGCCGGTGTTATTCGAGAAGAAGCCTCTGGTACTCGCCGTGACCGGCGATCACTCGACGCCTGTCCCGATGAGGTCTCATAGCTGGCATCCGCAGCCCGTCATGATTCACAGTCCGGTCAGCGGAAGCGATCGGCTGGATCGGTTCACGGAAACCAATACCAATCGTGGCTCTCTCGGGATCTTCAAGAGCCGCCAGCTGATTCGCTACATGATGGCAAACGCTGGGCTGTTTGACAAATTCGGCGCCTGAACCACTGGGAACGCTCCATGTCGCGTTGGCGATGTCGCGGACTTTTTTAAGATCAAGCGTCCGTCCCTCGTGCCGTACCGAGCTGGCGTGGCCGTCACCCGCGGCGTAGCCAAAAACCGGAGAGCCTGCGAAATCGCCCACACTGCGCATCATCACCCATTTGACACGCTCCTGCTCCGTCGAATTCTAGGCCGAAAAACGGCACCTGCAGGTCTGGCCAGATAATTGCGAACTTGGGTATAAGGGTTCGGCGGAGCCTCTCGGGTGGCCTACGCCCTAGCCTGTTGCTGGCGTCGCCGGAAGAAAAGCCCTGGTATCGGCAAGCTGTCTTTTGTGTGTGGCTTCGTGCCGGAATCGAAGAGCAGACTCTGATGGCAAAAGAAGATGCCATTCCAGATATCGCAAGCTTGAAGTACGGCTATGGCCGCGTTCTGGACGCTCCTTTCCGTCGAGTGCTCGACCGGACTAGGGAGGGTTTGCTAAGTGAGGGATTCGGAGTGCTGTTTGAGGTCGACCTGCGAGAGTCGTTTCGGGAGAAACTGGGTGCCGACTTCAGGAACTACGTCATATTCGGCGTTTCCGATCCCTGGTTAGCTTACCAGACGCTGCAGCAAGAAACCGCCACAGGCCTGCTGATCTCCTGCAATGTGGTTGTCTATGAGGAGCACTGCCGCTGCGTCGTGGCAGCTGTCGCCGCCGAAAAGGTGTGGTCGATCGTCGCAAACCCTCGGCTGGAACTGGCAGCAAACGTACTGAATGAGCGGTTGCACAAGGTCGTCGATATCCTATTTCCTTGAGACAGAACTTTCGCCGCTGATTCACACTCGAGCACTGAGGTGTTGATGCACGCAAACTCGATCAAATAGAGGCGACAGATAGGACGCCTCGAAGGAGGAGGGGCCATGCCAGTCTATGAGTACGTCTGCCTGAGCTGCAGAAATCAGTTCACGACGGTGCTGAGCATTACCGATCACGACAAACTCAAGATCGAATGCCCAAAGTGCAAGAGCAAGAAGGTCGAACAGCGTCTGAGCGCTTTCTTCGCAAAGACGGCGAAAAAGTCTTGAGAGTCGGAGCGCTCAATGAGGGCCGAGCTGCTGACGACCTGAGTCGACACCAATTTGGTGGCTCACGGGCCTGCGAGGTGTGCCTGGGTTTCGACGGACCTCTTACCGATTGAATTAATCTGCTCGAGCACTACTGTCCCAACGTTAGTTGAATAGATGCAACTGGTTACAGGAACTGCCTTTTTCTTGTTTGGGGTCGGTGGCTGAGAAAGCCCGTAGAATCGGGGTTTTCTCGAAAAGCGTGACGCTCAGGAC
>VFZK01000549.1 GCA_016871215.1 Acidimicrobiia bacterium
GTTGTGACCATCGTTCCATCAGCGGCAGTTTCGGCGCTCGAACGGAGGTAGCTTCGATGCGCAGTTCGATGAGGGTCGTAGCCATGACAGTGGAGCTAAGACGCAATACCTCTAAGTTGAGCTTCGAGACATTGCGGAGTGGCGACAACCTTGGGACAAGTCCCAATCCCATCCCAGTCCTGTCCCAATGCACATCGTTTGTCCTGGCCGATTCAATGGGACAGCCTCGGACAGCTTAGGACATTCTGGGACAACCTTCGCACAGAGACGACTTTCATGATGAAACCTTCCAAGCTGGCTCCCTATCAGACGCTGATCGCCGCCTGGCGCCAAGAAGGCAAGAGTTATCGGGAGATCGTCCAGATCCTGCGCGACAGTCACGGCCTCAACGTAGGTCGCAACACGCTCCACAGTTTCGTCAAAGTGCGATCCAAGCGGCCCCGGGCGGTGTATACCATGCTGAAAAACACGATCGAACTTCGGGCCTCCGGGGACTCACTGAAGCATGAGTCGCACCCAACCCCAGCTGACTTGCAACCACTCAAGACCGGAGGCAACGACCATGGAGGACCCCGGCCCAAGCGCTTTAACTACACCTACAGCAACACCTACAACCTCACCCGCCTGACTCCAGAACAGAAAGCGGCTCTGGAGAAGAAACTGGAAGACCAACAGAAAGGAGAACCATGAGCTCCATCATTCTATTTACTGCCGGCGCCAAAGGAGGCAGCGGCAAGTCCACCGCCGTCCGATTCCTGGTCACCTACCTTCGCGAGCACGGCGCCAATCCCCTGCTGATGGATCTGGACGATGAGAACAAGACCCTCTCCCGATTCTTCCCTGAAGCCGTTTCGGTGGGGATCAAGAAGAAGTCGTCCCACGATGCGTTGGTCCATCGGGCCCTGACCGACCAATACCCGCTGATCCTGGCCGACCTGAAAGCCGGAACGGGCCGGGAAGTGCTCGAATGGTTCCTGGAGGTGCCCTTTGAAGAACTCCGAGCCAGCCAGGTCACGTTCGTTTGTATTGGTTCGATTACCAGCTCACCCGATAGCGTGCAGTCATTCCTGAACTGGGCCGGCGAGCTGGGAGACCAGGTCTCTTATCTGGTCTTCAGGAATCTTAAGGACGGCGAGATTCTGCCCGACTACGAAGACACCCACGAAGCGATCCGGTTCCGGAAGGAACTCCATCCCTCCCAGGTCACCCTGCCCCGGCTCGACGAGGAGTATCAGACCGAACTGGAGCGGTTAAACCTCACGATCAGCGAGGTCATCGACAGCGACCAGCTCCAGCAAAACCTTTCAGCCCGCGGCAAGCCGCTAGGCGACATCCTGCCCCACCTGCTGGTCAGGGCTCGCCTCCGAAACTACCAACGCCGGATCTATCAACAACTCGATGACGCCAGCCACCTGTTCTCCCCAACCCAGCGTCAGCAGGTTAAGAGGACCGCCCATGGCTGACAGTGGCCACAACACCTTTGATCCACTGGTAAAAGGGCTCTCCCTGGAACAGCGTCTGGAGTTCTTTCGGGTGCTGCACACGGCCGGCGTCACCCGTCAGGATGTCGAACTGGCGCAGCTGTTGCGAGCGCTCCAACTCTATAAGGCCTTCTACGACGAGATTCCGGCCCGTGTGCGCCAGGCGGTCAAGGAGGCAGACGCTCTCCACCAGACCTTCAAGTCGTTACACGAGAGTGTGGCCACCCGCCTGGATCGGATGCTCAGTCAACTTGAACGAAACACGAAAGCGGCTTCGACAATCACCAATGAGTTCCGTGAAGCCAGGACAGTCATCGCGTCCGCCATCGAGAAGTCCACAACCGACATCGCAGAGACGCTGCAGACCACCCTCAGGAAGTCTCTGGCCGCCGGACTTCTGACGCCGTTTGAGACGTTCGTCAATGACATCAAAGACCGGTGTGGTCGGACTGCCCGTGAAGCCGAGCAGATCTCAGTTCAACTGAAGCAAGCCAGGCGAATCCACATCGGCGGCTATGCCCTCGCTGCGGCGGTCATAACCCTGGTACTGACAGCAGTCGTCTGGATCAACACGGCCCGACACTATGCCCAGCGCGAAAAGGAGTTGGTTCAAAAGACCGACCAGAATCGCCAAATCCTTTCGGAACTGGCGCGCAATGGATCAACGCTGAAACTGCAGAACGGCCGCAAGGCGTCTGGCAAGCGCTATCTGATTGTTGAGCAGGCCACGTCGGTCTGGATGGACGACCAGGATGCGGTGGTCGAGCTGAAGTAGAGAACCGGACGAGGAAGGAAGCGCTTCAAAAACTTGTCAAGCAAAGAGCCACGACACAATCACTGAAGCCAAGCGGCGACGCAGCATCGCGCAGCCGTTGAGGACCAAGGAGGAACCTATGCCGATCGTTACCACTCGAAACCACGGGGAGAACGATCTGGACTTTCTCGATCGCCTGCACGACGTGGGGAAACTTCTAACCGTCAAGGAGCTTGCCCGGATCTTGTCCATCAGCGAGAAAACGATCTACAGCTACGTCGCTCGCAACATGATTCCATATTTGAAGATTCAATCCAGTGTTCGCTTCCGCCCCAAACACATCGCCCAGTGGCTCACCCACCACGACGTTTCCGAAAATCATAATAGGACCCACAAGCGGACGTAGGTTTACTCTTCCTCGGAGCAGCCGTCCCAGAAACGAACTGCTATGATGCAGCCCGAAGATATCCCAGGAGAAGTCATCCACTTCAGAGCCTTGGCTTTGCTTCAGGCGCGTGGTTAGAGTCAACTCGCATTTTGTGCCGCCTGTGGGATTAATTAATACCGGATGAAGACCGCGGTCAGACCGCGCTTGGACCCCTTTCTA
>VFZK01000550.1 GCA_016871215.1 Acidimicrobiia bacterium
GTCTGATCGATCAGCCACTATCCATTCCCTGGTGGAACGGCTTATCATTACGTCTGACCACCTACAATGGTCCGACTAATCTGCCCAGAGCTTAGCTGAATCGTTTCCCGTGGAAATCCAGGCTAGCCGTGCCCGTTTGTCGTGAAGCACGCCCGTGCTTCGCCTGGCCGCACTGCGTGCGGCACAAGAGTTTGGACTTCTTTAATGTGGGAGCCGGCCTCCGGACGGCGACCAGAATCCCCGCCCAGCAACGGTCGCGGCCCAGAGGTCCGCTCCCACGTTCGCCATCTGCCGCTTCGTTGCTTGGAGGCTAATCGTTGGCGACGAACCATAGAGATGGGCCTGTCCCAAGAGCAAACAGCGATAGCGATGCATTTCTTGGTAAACCTCATACTTTGAAAAATGTCCAATCTCCAGGGCCGCACTGCGTGCGCATGAGCGTCACCCACCTCTGCCCGCAGCAAATGTACAAACTCTAGAGCCCAGGGCTTCGCCCTTGATATCCCATTTTGGTAGACACGGCCGGCACAGGGGACGGCGGTCCCCCGCGATGACCGCGGCTACCAGAACCAGAAGAGAATTCTAGTAAGGTTGTTCAAAACGGGCTAAGCGTCTAACCCGGCCCAGCCCAATCAAACCACCCCAAACAGCTGGGCCGCGTTGTTCCAGAAAATATCTTCCACGGCACTGTCGCTCAAGCGCTCGGACCAGCAAGCCCACTTGACGGAGCGGAGATGCTCCATCCCGACCAGAACCGGTTTCACCTCCATATGCTTCTCACCCCAAACCGGCGAGCTCTGGTAAAGCCACACGAACGAGTCGCCCGCCGAAAGCGACCGGCCACGCTGGTGGCTCACCGGCAGGTCCGAGCCGTAGAGCAGTTTCTTGTGCCCAATGATGCGGATAATAACTTGGTGCGCCATCGGCTCGCAGTTGGCACTGGTATCGAAATACAAGTTGTCCAGGCCTCGCAGCTTGGGCAGCCCTTCAAGATTGTGCGCTGGTTGAAATCCGCGCGCCGAATGAGCCAGGATCAGCTTCATGTTCGGATAGGTCTCGCAGTAATGGCGAATCCAATGAATATTGCTCGGATCGGCCGCAGCACGAGACTTCACCATGTGCAGCGTGATCACCCAGCCTTCTTCGTGCGCGACTTTGATCAAAGCCTCTGGCAGGAAGCCGGGAATATCCGACTCCCAGGTCGGCTTGCTATGAGAAACCAAGTGGTAGCACTTGAGTCCATGCAGGCCCAGCCGGCGAACCCCTTGCCGCACCTTTTCCGGATCGTCATCGGGCGTTACGAAATACAGCCCGCGGCTCGACGGGTCTCGCGCGACGTTTGCCGCGATCCAATCATTGCCCATCGCCCGCAATTCGTTGAACTGCGCCGGAATGAACAACGCACTCACGCGGCGGCCCGGATGCAGGTCGTCGATCAGTTTCCGATATTCGTCCAGACCCACAGTCGGGGGAATGGCAGGATTGGCAGTCCACGAAGAGTGCTCCGCGTGCCAGAGATGTGTGTGGGCGTCGTAAATGCGGTCGGGCACAAACGACGCCAGTTCGCGTTCATAGAATTCCCGGTCTTCGTCTCGAAGCGCCCACGGAGGGCTCTGCGTGAGCGTCCCACTTGCGTTAGACATGATAGCGATCTCCTTTGGTCGGGCTGTCGTTGAAATGGCGCCGAGACTATATCATCACGATCCTCACTTCGGAACCAACCTCGTATTCCCGCAAGGCCTCTCGGTCGAGTTCGACACCGAGTCCGGGTTTGTCGGACACCAGCAGGCATCCGTCTTCAAAGGGAATGGGATCGGCAATCAAGTCGTCCTCTCGCAGCAGATGGCCGATGATGTCGGAAGGAAGCTCGCAGCCGGCCGCAGCCGCGGCATGCACACTGCTGGCGTCGCGAACGCCAAGGTCCATGCCGGTTCCACGCCATGCAGGGCACCCTGCGGCCTGGGCCAGTCGTGCCCACTGACTGAACTCGACCAGGGGACCCAGCAGGTTGTAGTAGTCCGCCGCGTCGAGCTTCAGTGCTGCGAGCAAGTCACGAAGCGACGTCAGGTGCAGAGCGATCGGCAGGCGCAGTTTCGAGCGCAACAGCACATACCATTCGAGCCGATGCTGTGGAACCGGGCTCTCAAACGTGACCCTGTCAAATGCTTCCAGCGAACGTGCAACCTGCATCGCTCCGGCTGGATTGACAAAGCGCTCATTGGGATCCAACACAACGGAAAAGTGCGGCGCCACCTCGCGTACGGCCCGCACTCGCTCGGCAATCGGATCGCCCAACACACACTTCATCTTTGCTCCCTGAAACCCAAGGCGAACCGCTTCCTCGGTACGGCGCGCCGTGTCTTCCGGCGTCATACGACCCATCCAGAAATCGATGGGTACCCGGCTGGTGCGTTTCCCTCCCAGAAGGTGCCACACCGGTACTCCGAGATGCTTGCCTAACAGGTCGAGCCACGCCATCTCGTACGCTTCATAGATGATGTAGGACTCGTAATGATCCCCGTGCGGCAAGGGCAGATGGCCGACGGGCAACTCGACCAGTTCTTTGCCGATGAGCCGCTCGGCATAGTCCCTCAGCAGCTGAAGCAGACCGCCGCGGCGGGGTTCGCCCAGCCCGGTCAAGCCGTTATCAGCGACGACTTCGACCATCCATTTGGGGAATTCCCAGAAATTTAAGCTTCGTCCGCTGACGGGATCGGCGCAGGGCAAACGCATCTAAATTTAGCCCAATAGGAGCTGGAGGAGGTAATCGTTGTCCCCGCCCGCTCTGAGGCGCTTTCCTTTGACGCCTTGCTTGGGGGTTTGTTCTTTCTTGAGGAGGT
>VFZK01000551.1 GCA_016871215.1 Acidimicrobiia bacterium
GAAGCTCGACTATTTGCGGACCGGGATGTTGGTCCAGCTCAAGGGCACGATCAACGAAGAAGGCGCCTTCGAAGAACCAATTGCCGAACTCGAAGTGCTCAACAGCAAGGGCAAGCCCACGCTGGGGCTGTTCAACGTCGCCGACGATCCGGACGAAGCCAAGCCCGTGCGCGAGCCCGAGGCCGGCGAGTATCTCGTGCGAGCGCGGGTCATCGGCGTCAAAGACGACGAGCTGAATCTGGTGGCGGGGCGGCTCAAGCTTTCGGCGAAGGCGGCCGAGGACTTGAAAGTCGTGCTCGCGGTCGACGATCCCACGCTTGCGCAGCCAGGCGATGCGATGAAGCTCAAGGCCTGGTTCTATGAGAACAGCCGGCCCAATGCGATGGCGCCGGGGAAGGCGTTGGCCGAAAGCGTGGACATCACGCTGGCGAATCCGCCGGTGGTGAGCAAACGGGGACGGTAATACACGTCACCTCGAATGGCACGTCTTGGGTGGCACAGGTGGGCGCGTAGCGCCTCACATTTGGCGGTGCTTTCACTCACTCAACGATTTCTGACGCCGGGCAAAACGTGCACGGGTGAGCTGCGTGCAGCCACCCGTGAAGATATAGGAAGCCGGGGCGCCTGGAAGGATACATTGGGGGTGTTCAACGTCCTCAATGGTCCAACCCAGGAGCCCCAGCATGTCCGCTCAGCATTTTATCGCGCTCGATACGCATTGCGAGTTTTGCGTGATGGTAGCTGTTTCCAAAACGGGTCGAATCGTCAAACAGCAGCGCTGCGCGACTACCGTGCCGGCGATTGTGGCGGCGATGGAGGGGATTCGTGGTTCGCGTTGGCTGACCTTCGAGGAGGGTCCACTGGCCGATTGGCTGGCTCGGAATCTGCGTCCGCATGTGGACCGTCTGCTGGTCTGCGATCCGCGGCGCAATGCGTTGATCGCGAAGGAGAACGACAAGGATGATCCGATTGATGCCGAACGCCTGGCTCAACTCCTGCGAGGCGGTTATCTCAAGGAGGTGCATCAGGCCCAGTCTCTGGATCGAACGATTCTCAAACAGCACGTTGGTTTTTATCACGACCGCGTGCGGGAACGTGTCCGGCAGGGACATCAATTGGTTGCGCAGCTC
Organism: Acidimicrobiia bacterium; assembly: GCA_016871215.1. Taxonomy (GTDB): domain Bacteria; phylum Acidobacteriota; class Terriglobia; order Versatilivoradales; family Versatilivoraceae; genus VFZK01. Next base: position 1,131 of record VFZK01000551.1, read on the forward strand.
CGGCGGCATGGCATCTTTGCGACGATCCGCGAGGTAAGCGATGCCGAAGAGCGACGCCAACTGTGGAAGCGACTCCCCGCCCGCAAGGTCCTGCGACAGGATCTGGACTTCGTCTGGGAGGTGTACGAGATATTGTGTGTTCAGGAAGCCCAGCTTCGAGCGGAGTTGGTTCGCCTGGCTCGCCGCGAAGAGCCGGTCCGCCGATTCGAGAAGTTGCCCGGCTTCGGCTGGATTCGTTCGCTCACCTTTTATGTGTGTATCGACACGCCAGCGCGGTTCCCGAGCAAGTCGGCATTATGGCGCTACTGCGGCATCGGTTTGGAACGTCGTCATAGCGGCAGTGGCCCGCAGAAGACGCGATTGGCGCACTCCGGGAACCGGCGGCTGAAAAATCTGCTCCTGGGCGCGGCGAAGTCGGCGACCGCCCACGGAGATAACCCTTTCGCCGACAAATACACTTACTGGACCCACACGAAAGGCATGCTTCCCACCACAGCTCGTCGCAACGTCGCCCGCTGTCTTGCGAACACGTTGTGGAGTCTGTGGAAAACTGGCAGTCAGTACGATCCTGCGCATGTACATGGCGTCGGCCGGCCGTCGGACCTGACACACGGTTGACCGCGACGAGCTGCGCGGTGGAGTTCCTTGGGTGCCCCTAAGCTTCGAGCTTCAACCTGTGAATGAACCCACCGCCCTTAAACCACGAAACGCTACGCTCCGATATCCGCATGGACCTCTACGAGAGTCCCCAATAGGTGCCTGGGCGACGTTGTTACACAACGATCGGCCATTCCCGCGGAGAATCGCAACCTGAACCTTGTGTCAGCAAAGACGCCTTACACCCGACCCAAGCAACACCACGGAAACCGTACTCCCAATGCCACTCCTGAAAAGCCCCTCCTCAGCAAGGAGATACCAAACAGGGCTCGCGCCCAAGATCTCACTTGACAGAGGACTTCCTATAGGTGGCACCCGGAGAAGCAGGCACGGGTGACTGAGGTCAGCGCTGGCGAAGTGACAAGCCCTGCACTTTCGTGACGGTTGGCTTGATCCCTACCCGCGAGTACGCACCGACATGCACGTTGTCGCTGGCACCCGGGGGCGATCGGACTGGCACCGCGGACCCAGGCAAAGCATTTCCTGGGCTTGAAGGGGGATGAATGTCCCTCGAAGCACGCGATCGGGTTGTGACCGCGGGGAGCACGGGTGACTGAGTACAGCACCCATGGCACCCGGAGAATCCTCGCTTACGCGTCGGGCTACCAAAGAGGAAGAGAAGCAGGCACGGGTGACTGAGGTCAGCCGCCCGTGGCACACGGAGAATCCTCGAAGCACGCGTCGGGCTACCAAAGAGGAAGAGAAGCAGGCACGGGTGACTGAGTACAGCACCCATGGCACCAGGAGTCAGGCACGGGTGACTGAGGTCAGCCGCCCATGGCACCCGGAGCATCCTCGAAGCACGCTCAGCGACGGCGGCGCCAGCGCATGGCGGCCAGCAGGCCCAGACCGGAGGCCAGCAGCACGCAGCTGCCTGGTTCGGGCACTTCGGTAATGATTCGGAAGCTGTCGAGATGCGCGGTGTTGCGAAAGTTGAACGTGACGGTGCGGCGATCCGAGCTGAGCGTGAGCAGATCGTTGGCTTCGAGGCCCGCACCGCCGGCGACGATTTCTAGCGAGGGGTCGCTCGGGTAGAGCGTGCCGGGGGCG
>VFZK01000552.1 GCA_016871215.1 Acidimicrobiia bacterium
GTCGAGCTGTTCTTCAAGTGGATCAAGCAACATCTTCGAATCAAAGCGTTCTATGGAACCAGCGAGAACGCCGTCAAGTCTCAAGTCTGGATCGCCGTTTCCATTTACGTCCTAGTCGCGATCGTGAAAAAACAGCTCAATCTCAACTTCAGTCTCTACACAATTTTGCAAATTCTGAGTCTGACTTTGTTCGAAAGAAGGCTGATTTTACAGGTACTTTCAGAGATTGAGCCCGCACCTGCTCAGCGGCCTATGAGCAAACAACTGAACCTATTCAACTTATAGTTGGACACTAGTGTACTACAGTCCTAAAACCAAAATCAGAGGTAACCCCATTTACGCCGCGCTTCCTGGCCCACTCCTGTTGGCCGTGCCGGTAGCTGACAAGCAAACGACCCATTCGGCTAACCACGCAATCTACCAAGCTTAACGGCAGTACAGGCTCTTCAAGCCGGCTTCTGGGAGTTGCGACATTCAGCTCGACGTCTATGCGCCGGCCCGCCAAGTGAGACCCCGTCTCTCGACACTCTGGCTACTCGGGACTGGCCAGCGTCCAACGGGCACGCGGCGAATCCACGCACTGGCACATGCATTGCCACTGGCCCCATTGCCTCGCCCCACCCAGGTCCCGCCTCGACCGAGACAACCGCTCCGAAGCTAGGTTCCCGGCCTGAGCCCGAAACAGTACAGCCTGGAGCGCGTTCGCAGATAGATCTTGCCGTGGGCAATGGCGGGAGTCGCGAAACATTCGTCGCCCAGCTCGTTCAAGGACAGGACTTCCCAATTTCCTGTCGCTTTCAGGACACTGATCTTGCCTCCTTCGCTGGCCAGATAGACCCGGCCATCGCCCGCAACAGGAGAAGCCCAAAAGCGCTCGGCGGCGTTCGGCAACCTGGCCTGTTTGAGCACCTCGCCCGTCTTGGGATTCAGCGTCGTCACGATGCCGCCGTCTTTCACCAGGTACAACACGTCTCGATACAGCAGAGGCGACGGCACGTTTGGCAGTGCCTTGCGGTGCCTCCAGACCACGTGGGTCTGGGTCACGTCGCCCAGGCCTCCCTGCCGCACCGCCACCAGGCTGTTCTGGGCCGTTCTGCGAGTCCGGCGGAAGTTCCAGTCGCGGGCATCAATGACGCCATCATGATCGAGGTCTTCGTCGGCACCGAACTTGACATCGGCGGGCAACTCGGTTTTGGAGAGCTTGCCATCGCCGTTGATGTCCTGCTTTTCCAGCGCCTGCTCGAAAGATGCGATCTCCGGGGGAGATTCGGTGTCGCCGCCGATTTCCCAACCGTTGACGAAGATGAGGCCGTCGTGAATCAGCGGAACCGATTTCAGCTGCCAGGCCATGCCGGTCACCCACCAGAGCTTTTCTCCCGTTTCGAGCGCATAGGCGATCAACTGGAATGCGCCGGGCACAATCAGCTCCCCGGGACCTTTCTTCGGCTTGAAAACACCGGGAGTCGCATAACCGCGAGCCACTTCAGGTCTGTCGACCTTCCACAACGGCTTCCCGGTCCGCTTGTCAACGGCGATCAGATACGACCCGGTGTCTTGGTCGCAGATCAGCGCCAGCGTGTTGCCGGCCAGGATTGGCGAAGACCCGTGGCCATTGGCGTTGTTAAACGGTCCCAGCGGCAAACGCCAAAGCTCTGTGCCTTCCAGGTCGTACGCCAGCAATCCGAAGTCGCCGAAAAAAACGTAAACGTGCCTTCCATCCGTTACCGGCGTTGGCGAAGCGGGCGTGTTGGTCTGTTGATAGGGTTCGAATCGATCGCGCGGCGCTTCACGCTGCCAGAGGATCTTTCCGGATGATCGATCCAGCCGGAACGTAAGCAGCTTCTTGCCTTCGAAACCAGTCAGAAAAATCGAATTTCCCGCCAGCACCGGCGACGAATGGCCCGGAGGCAGCTTCGTTTGCCAGACCACATTGGTTTCCGGGCCGAACTGGACCGGCAACTTCTTGGAGGTTGAGATGCCCGTCCCGCGGGCTCCACGAAACTGCGGCCAGTCTTCCGCAAGCGCCAAGTGACCCGCAGACAGCAAGAGCAACGCGAGGGTCGAATTGATAACTAGGGTAGAAACTTCTTTGTTGCCTCGTCCTGCAGCAAAGTTCCAGAAGCCAGTCAAAGGTGCCTTCCTTTCTTCATTGTCACGGTCAGGCAGTGCGCACGCTTCAGACACCTCTGGCTGCGCCTGACGGCAAGCCTAGCCCTGTCGACGGCAGGATGGGGGCCGCGACTTCCGATTTCAAAGCGACAGAAGACCGCCGCACTCCAAGACCCTGCGCGGAGCGGGAAGCGTCTGGAAGATTCGCCAGTTGTGGAGTGCGCCAGTCTTCTGGCGCTATGGTGCCCCCGCTTTGGTGCTCTGCCTTGCTACCTGGTTTTGGTGCCCCCAAGAATGCCACCGATCCGGTTGCCCCACCCTCGACGAAAGGGCGGCAGAAGACTGCCGCACTCCAAGACCCTGCGGGGAGCGGGAAGCGTCTGGGCTCTGCCTTTGGGTCTGGAAGCACTGGCGTGCTTCACTACAAACGTGCGCCCACCGACCGCAGCCTTGCCCGCACAGTTGGAAGCAATGCGTTTGGGATCATGTCATAATTCCTCGTCGTGAAGCTACCCAGTGGGCCGCGAGCTCACGGCCCCGTCAAAGTCGGAGGCCGATGAGGCGCAAGACTTGGGGACCGAGGCGGGCGCAATGGCGGAGCGCAGGGGCGATGTAGCGGGCACCGGCCATACGGAGCAGCGAGATGGCCAAGTTGCGCAGAGAAGCCATGACCTGTGCGCCCATCCCTTTGCGGACTTGGGAGC
>VFZK01000553.1 GCA_016871215.1 Acidimicrobiia bacterium
GAAAGCAATCGCATCGAAAACAGGCGGCAGCGCCGCCGCGACTCCAGGCGTCGCCGCCGACAACCTCACTGATCTGCCTCAGCGGCTCAGCACCACACCGAGACGGTAGGCCCACCTGAACTGTTACAAAAAGTCATGGGCACCGATAATTCTGGATGTTGTTTTTGGGGTGTTAGAGGGGCCTGCATTGGGGCAACCAATCATGAGCGAACGAATCCTGCTGGATCCGACGATCAAGAGTTTCGAGGCGCAAGAATTCGAGAACAAGCTTTTCAGCAAAGTTGTCGGACAAGACCGGGCTGTTCGCAAGATGGCAAACCTTTACCAAGTCTATCTGTCGGGAATGGCTTCAGCTGTCCGCCCGATCGGCAACCTGTTGTTCCTTGGGCCAACGGGCTCAGGTAAGACCCGCGTAGTGGAGGCAGCTGCAGAGATATTGTTCGGCGACTCGAAGGCCGTATTGAAGATCGATTGTGCCGAGTTCCAACACAGCCATGAGATTGCCCAGCTGATCGGGTCGCCGCCCGGATACCTGGGTCACCGCGAGACACCACCGTTGTTGACGCAGGAAGCGGTTGATCAATACCACACGGACAAACTGAAACTCACGCTGCTGTTGTTCGACGAGATTGAAAAAGCCAATGACGCTCTGTGGCAGCTGCTGCTGGGGATCCTTGACAAAGCCACGCTGACGCTAGGCGACAATCGCCGGGTTGACATGAGCCGCGCGATCGTTTTCATGACGAGCAATCTGGGCGCTGCCGAAATGAGCGAGTTCATTTCCGGGGGGCTTGGATTCGCCCCTCCGTCTTCGGCGACCTCGCGCGAAAGCGAGATCGACGCCAAAATCTACAAGACCGCCCTCGAGGCAGCCAAGCGCAAGTTCTCGCCGGAGTTCATGAACCGCATCGACAAAGTTGTTGTGTTCCAAACCCTCGGTGTCCTGCATTTGCAGAAGATTCTGGATATCGAACTGGGCATGGTTCAGGATCGAATTCTCAACTCGCGGGGTGAAGGCAAGTTCGTTTTCAAATGCACCAAAAAGGCCAAAGAGTTCCTGCTGAGGGAAGGGACAGACCTGAAATATGGAGCGCGTCATCTGAAGTGGGCTTTGGAGCGCTACTTGGTTTACCCGTTGTCGAACCTGGTGGCGACGAACCAGGTCTCGCTTGGAGATCTTGTCAACGTGGATTACGACGATCGGCTGGCGAAGCTGGTATTCTCGAAAGAGGAAAGTGGCGCCTTGATCAACAACTGGGACAATCCAGAGGAAGCCGCGATTTTCGAAGAGATCTTCAGCAAGAACGCTTCGGCCATCAAGGAATCGAAATCCGAGAGCAAGGTCGCGAAGCCCTCGATGGCCAAGGAACGACGAGGGTAATTCCTGCAGCATCCGGCGTGTCCGGGCCCAGCTCCTTTACGTTAAGCTTGCGCTCCGGCACGCAGCCGCATCCCAAGCCGGCCCAGCAGCTTTTCGTCGCTCGTCTGGGCCGGGTTCGGCGTTGTCAGCAGCTTCTCTCCCATGAAAATGGAGTTGGCGCCCGCAACGAAGCAAAGGGCTTGGGCTTCGTCCGACAGAGACAAGCGGCCAGCGCTCAGCCTGACCATTGACGCCGGCATCAGGATTCGCGCCGTCGCGATCGTTCTCGCCAGTTCGAGTGAGTCGAGTTCCGCAGCACTTTCCAGCGGCGTCCCGCCAACCTTGACGAGCAGATTGATGGGCACGCTCTCAGGGTGAGGATGCTGGCACGCGAGCTGTTCCAACAGGCGGTATCGGTCCAGACGGTTTTCGCCCATTCCGATAATCCCTCCGCAACACACCGAAATGCCCGCATGGCGCACATGGGCTAACGTGTCTAGCCGATCTTGATAGGTCCGAGTCGTGATGATTTCGCCGTAGAACTCTGGCGACGTGTCGAGATTGTGGTTATAGGCGGTCAGTCCAGCAGCGGCTAGGGCTTCTGCCTGCAAGCGTGTCAGCATCCCGAGCGTGCAACATGCTTCCATTCCCAAGGAACGAACGCCGCGAACCATTTCCAGGATCTGCTCGAAGTCTTCGCCCTCCGGCGCGCTGCGCCATGCAGCCCCCATACAAAACCGCGTAGCTCCTTGTTCTCGCGCGTGCTCAGCTGCCGCCAGGGTTTCGCGAACACCCATCAAAGGCTCTTTGGACAAACCGGCGGCATAATGTGCGGACTGTGGACAATAGGCGCAATCCTCAGGGCAGCCGCCGGTCTTGATGCTCAGCAGCGAGCAAGCCTGCACTTCGGTTGGGATGTGGTGCAAGCGGTGAACACTTTGCGCCCGATAGAGAAGCTCTGGGATGGGAAGCTCGTAGATGCTCCCGATCTCAGCCACCTTCCAATCGAAACGGATGTCGGAGGTCTGGCGAGGGTTCATGAGTTCGATGACAGGGAAGGCAAGTCTGGAGCCGACGATCGGACTTGAACCGATGACCTGTCGATTACGAATCGACTGCTCTACCAACTGAGCTACGTCGGCTTAGGGAATTTCGAGACAGCCTCAAAAAAAAAGCGCTCACCAAACATGGTGAGCACAGCGGCGGAGAGGATCTCGTCACGCTTTGAAATATATGAAATCGCTCCGAACGTTGTCAAGAGAAGGCAGCTAGGCAGGCACGGCCCCGTCAAAGTCGGAGGCCGATGAGGCGCAAGACTTGGGGACCGAGGCGGGCGCAATGGCGGAGCGCAGGGGCGATGTAGCGGGCACCGGCCATACGGAGCAGCGAGATGGCCAAGTTGCGCAGAGAAGCCATGACCTGTGCGCCCATCCCTTTGCGGACTTGGGAGC
>VFZK01000554.1 GCA_016871215.1 Acidimicrobiia bacterium
GATCACGTTGGGGATGGAACTGTCGCGCCTGAAACTGCCATCAGCCCGACTGGGTGTGGTTTTCCGGAAACCGCCCCGCGGCCAACGCCTCGCAAAGCGCGGTTAGAAGGCGTTGATTTCAGAGGCCAAGAAAACTCTAAGAACCCGTCCCAGCAAGGGCTTCCGAGTTTCGCGACAGAAACTAACTAGCCACGGCTTTTCCAGGACTCAAGATCTCACGAGACTTTGACGAGCTCCGCCCGGCGCACCGACGTTTCGCAGCATTTGCTTCTGGGATCATAAAATGGATAATGGGGACGTTCTTCGCTGTCTCAATCCCTCACAGAAAGGCACGCCCCATGAAATCGCCTCTGACCCTGGCAATCGGTTTGAGTCTTATGCTCCACACGTCAATTGCCGAAGCTCAACAAAAATCGCCAGCCAAGCGGCTGGATGCTGAGGCAAAGTTGAAGGAGCTGGGTATCACGCTGCCCGCGCCGGCGAAGCCGATCGCCAACTATGTGCCCACCGTGAAGACCGGCAACCTGGTGTTTACTGCAGGGGCTGGACCCAGGAAGCCTGATGGCACTTTTTTGGCGGGCCGCCTCGGGCAGGACGTTTCAATCGAACAGGGTTATCAGGCCGCCCGGCTCACGGGGATCAATCTGCTGGCTGCTCTGAAGGCGGAAATCGGAGACTTGAACAAGGTGAAACGCATCGTCAAGGTGCTGGGCATGGTGAATTCCACACCGGCTTTCACTGACCATCCTAAGGTGGTCAACGGGTTCTCGGATCTCATGGTCGAAGTGTTTGGAGATCGAGGAAAGCACGCGCGTTCCGCCGTAGGCATGGCAGCGCTGCCCATGAATATTCCGGTAGAGATCGAAATGGTGGTCGAAATCGAAGGCAAGTAACCGCAGCGCCTCGGCTGCGCGCTCTCGCCAGGATCTCCATCAATCCACACCCCACCCATGAGAGCCATCCGGAAATACAAGAAGGTTTCGCAGAGTTGGCCAGTGCTCGAAGCACTCGCGCTCTTCCTCCTCCTTTGCACGTCCGCGATTCCAACTGGGGGAGAAGCGCAAGTCATCGACCTTGGCACGCGACTCGAGTTGTTCGTTGACCATACGCTGATCGACCGGTTCGAAGGCGCACAGCTTCGGCTGCATCACCCCGTCGATGCCGGAGTTGCTGTCCGGTTCGACCAGCCTTGGGAAGGAGCCTTCAGCGGCTACGTCACCGTGATCAAGGACGGCCCTGCTTACCGCTTGTACTACCGATGTGCGCCAGTGGCGGGCAAAGACGGCAATCAAAACGAGGCGACTTGCTACGCGGAATCGCGAGACGGCATCCGCTGGAGCAAGCCTGACCTGGGAATTCACGAAGTGATGGGAACTCGAAAGAACAACGTCCTGTTGGCTCACTCCGCGCCGTTTTCGCACAATTTCAGCCCAATGCTGGACGCCCGGCCCGAGGTGCCGGCGGCGGAACGCTTCAAAGCGTTGGCCGGCACCAAGGTATCGGGACTGGTCGCGTTTGTCTCGGGCGATGGTATCCATTGGAAGAAACTCCGAGACCAAGCGGTGATCACTGAAGGATATTTCGATTCTCAGAACGTGTCGTTCTGGTCGGAAGCCGAGCGGCAATATGTCTGCTATTTTCGCACGTTCAAGACGATTGCCGGCGAACGCGTCCGCTGGATCACGCGAACAACATCGCCAGACTTCGTCCGCTGGAGCGCGCCCGTTGACATGACTTTTGCCGATGCCCCCCCAGAGCACCTTTACACGAACCAGACTCACCCGTACTACCGCGCGCCCCACCTCTACATCGGCGTAGCCGCGCGCTTCTTGCCGGGCAGGCAAGTGTTGTCCAAGGCGCAGGCGCGAGCCATTCAAGTCGATCCGGGTTACTTCAAAGATTGTTCTGACAACGTCTTGCTGACCAGCCGGGGCGGGAATCACTACGACCGCACGTTTCTGGAGGCGTTTGTCCGCCCGGGGATCGGTCCGGAGAATTGGACTTCGCGGACCAACTACCCCGCGTTGAACGTCGTGCCAACCGGTCCCGCGGAGATGTCGCTCTACGTTCAGCACCACTACGGACAGTCCACCCATCACTTGCGGCGCTATGCCTTGCGCATCGATGGATTCGCTTCAGTCGGCACTCCTTATCGAGGAGGCGAATTTGTCACCAGGCCTTTCACGTTTGCCGGGCGAAATCTCGTTGTCAACTTCGCGACCTCTGCGCCGGGCGGCCTGCGCTTTGAGATTCAAGACCGAGATCGGAAGCCGATCACGGGATATTCGCTGGAGGAATCTTCCGAGGCGATCGGGAACGAGATCGAGCGCATCGTGTCCTGGAGGAATGGCCCTGACGTTAGCCGGATTGCAGGCCAAGCCGTGCGCCTGCGTGTGGCAATGAAGGACGCCGATCTTTTTTCGATACGCTTCCAGTGACTGCGCATGCAGCGGGTGCTAGGCCCGAAGCCATCCTCTCGAAATCCCGGTGTGCTCGCGGTTGCAAAATGTGCTTCCCCGCCAACTCGAATTCGAGCATGGCCACGCCCCCGGGAAGCAGCGTTCGAAATCGTACGAGCCGCAGCCGAATATTCCAGGTGTCGTTTCGAGCACCGGCGTCGAATTCCCAAAATTCGCACGGGGTTGGCCCGAGTTGATTATACATTGGGCCATAAGTAATTGCGAATAGATTCCGACTGTTGTATCCTGATGGCATGAAAGTCATCAAGCTGCAGGATGCGGAATCAGTCATAACGGGCCTCCAGCAGGAAATCCAACGTTCCCAGGAATCGCGCTATGACC
>VFZK01000555.1 GCA_016871215.1 Acidimicrobiia bacterium
GTGACAAAACTGACTCCCGGGTGGATCTTCCTAAGAGTGAAGAAAATTGAAATCGGTCACTACCAAAAACTCCCGTTACTGAACTGACATGAACAACTTGCAGACACTGTAGGCTCGAACAGCTGGACACTAGTGCGATTCGATTTCCTCAACGTGGTGCTTCACGAACCTGCGCACAACGTCGTGCGGCTTTACCTGCTGGAGAGCGTGCGACACAGGAATATCGAACCCGGAGTGGAGTTTCCAATTGACGAGAGCTTCGCCGGGTGGGTGTGGAGGAACCACAAGCCCTACATCATTACCAACGTGGAAGAGGAAACCCAGTATCCGCAGTCGCTGGCCATTCTTCGGGCGCACCAGGTTAAGTCCTATTGCATGCTACCGTTAATGAGCGCGCACCGTTGTTTGGGATCTTTGGGATTTGGCAACGTCACCGATGCCTCATACAGCCAGGCCGATCTTGACTTCATGCAGCAGGCAGCGAACCTGGTCGCGGTCAGTCTGGACAACGCACTCAATTTCCGGACTGCTCTGAGCCAGAAGGAATTGCTCGCGCGCGAACGGGATCGTCTTGGGTTGTTGCTGGATGTAACGAACGCACTGGTCTCCAGTTTGGATTTCGACGAGCTGTTTGCGGCAGTGATCGGCTGCATGCGCCGCGTCGTCCCACATGATTACGCTAGCGTCGCTTTGCACGATGCGCAGACAGACCGTCTGAAGTTCCAAGCGGTCGGCCGCGGCAACAGTCGGCAGCTCGTTCGAGAGCCGGCATCCGCCGACGCGGGCTCTACTCCAGCCGGAATGGCTTTTGCCTCAGGGAGGCCACTGGTTTTGGACTCCGAAGGGCTCAGCTCGTTCCCTGCAGCCGCGATTCAGGCAATGCTCGGTGACGGCATCCAGTCGTTGTGCTGTCTCCCTCTGGTCACGAAAAAGCGGGTCTTGGGAACTCTGAACATTGGAAGCCGGAAACCGGGCGCCTTCAAGCAGGACGATGTGGAGCTTCTGAGTCGAGTGGCGGCCCAGACAGCGATCGCTCTCGACAATGCTCTGGCCTACCAGCAGATTGCCGAGCTGAAGGACAAGCTCAACAAGGAGAAACTGTATCTCGAAGACGAGATCCGAACCGAGTACCAGTTTGGCGAGATCGTTGGAGGAAGCAAGACATTGAAGAAGGTGCTTCAGCTTGTGGAAACCGCAGCTCCCACCGATTCGACCGTGTTGATTCGCGGAGAAACGGGCACAGGCAAAGAACTCATTGCACGAGCCATTCACAGCCTGAGCCGCCGCTGTGAGCGGACCTTCGTGAAGCTGAACTGCGCAGCGATTCCCACATGGATTGCTCGAAAGCGAGCTGTTTGGCCACGAGAAGGGAGCCTTCACGGGGGCCATTGCCCAACGGATTGGCCGCTTTGAGCTCGCCCATCTCGGAACGCTGTTTCTGGATGAAGTAGGTGATATTCCTTTAGAGCTTCAACCCAAGCTACTGCGCGTGCTCCAGGAAATGGAGTTCGAACGTCTGGGCAGCACGCGCACGCTACGCGTCAATGTGCGTCTGGTGGCTGCGACCAATCGAGACCTGCAGCAGATGGTGCGCCAGGGCCAGTTTCGAAGCGATCTGTATTACCGCCTGAACATCTTCCCGATCTTGGTGCCGCCACTGAGAGAGCGTCCGGAGGACGTTCCGAACCTCGTGCGATATTTTGTCAGTAAGTACGCGGTTCGGCTGAACAAGAAGATCTCATCCATTTCCTCGGAAGGACTAGAGACTTTAAGCGGGTACGCTTGGCCGGGCAATATCCGGGAGCTCGAGAACTTCATCGAACGAGCGGTGATCCTGTCTCGCGGCAACGAGCTTGCCCTTCCTTTGACCGAGCTTCGCCTGTGGGATGGCGATACGGTTCCGGTCGAGGAGCGTCGATCCAAGGATCGCCGGACGAGCCAGCGCTCTCAAGGGCCCGCGCCTCTATCGGGCGCTTCCGAGTCGGGCACGCTGACGCTTGAAGACGCCGAACGGGAGCACATTCTTCATGTCCTGCGCGCCACTGGCTGGCAAGTAGGCGGTCCCGATGGTGCTGCTGCACGCCTCGGTATGAAGCGTACGACGCTGAATTCCAAGATGAAGCGTCTGAGCATCAGCCGCACAAGAAAGTGACTGTCTGCAGTCCCAGAGAATCCTCCTTCCCATCAAGCGCTTTGTCCCTGACGCCGTGAAGTCGAAGTGACCTTATTTCGTCACACAAGGCTCGTCAGGACTTGCGTTGCTCGCTCGTAAGCTATTTTATATCAGCCGCTTGAGCCTCGAAGCGGACTGGAATCCTGGGTGCTTTTCTGTTTGGGAAACCAGGGTGGAGAGAGCCCACACGCCTTGGAGGATCGATGATCTGCGCCACGAATTCCTTTGTGTTGCCGGGAGCTGTCCAGGATCGATGGGGGCGCTTTTGGCAGTGGGCACAGGCGATTCTGCAGGCTCGGTGCAACGTGGAGTATGAGCTGAAGGTCGCAGCGAAGAAGCAAGCTCTTTTCTCCGGAATCAAGGGGGATGTCTTGGAAATCGGCCCAGGGACAGGGGCGAACCTGGTGTATCTGCCGGTCGGCGTGCGTTGGATTGGGGTTGAGCCCAACACCTACATGCACGCTTACTTGAGGGAATCTGGCGCCCGTTCTATGAAAGGGCATGTCAAGAACAAACTTCAACCTCGGCGGCTGGCCAAGGAATCTTTCATGGACAGCTTGCCCCTTCTCCGTCGGGAGTTGCTTCCAGCTTCCCCAGGTCCCCAGCTTCTCTC
>VFZK01000556.1 GCA_016871215.1 Acidimicrobiia bacterium
GATCAACCTCCTCAAGAAAGAACAAACCCCCAAGCAAGGCGTCAAAGGAAAGCGCCTCAGAGCGGGCGGGGACAACGATTACCTCCTCCAGCTCCTATTGGGCTAAATTTAGATGCGTTTGCCCTGAAAGTTTCCCGTTTCCGCTCGCCCACTCGGCGCGACAACTCAGCATCCGGGCCGGATCCGCCAGCCAGGTGGAAGGGGAGCGCGCGATTCTTCGTCTGCCAAAAGGCCCCTCGACAGGGCTCGGACGGGTCGCGAGATCGAGAAAGCGGGTTGTGTCCAGTGCGATGGCGCGCATATAATGAAGTTCCCCGCGATGCGTTCCCCGTTCCGTGCCAGCCCAGGCGAGCCACCGGCGGGCTGTTTCCTGTCGCTTGCGCGGGTTTTCCAACCTTTGGCGATCTCAGGCTTGCGGAACCGGGTTCACCCACATCCTGGTGGTCTCTCAATGTGAAGGGATACGCCAGTGAAGGATTGCCGTAGACAAAGAGGAGTCGTATGGAAAAGCGCAAAGTCATTGTTCGAAAGCTCAACGGAGAAATCCTTAAAGGGTATGTCGAGCACGCTCCGGAATCTGTGAGTAGCCAGGAAGGCAGCATCATGGTGACTTCCCTGACCGAAGAGACACTCTGCGTGCCGAAATCGGAGATCAAAGCGCTTTTCTTTGTACGCAAGTTTTCGGGCAACAAGGAGTATGCGGAAGTCAAGTTCTTCGAAAGCCAGCCGCGCATCGACGGCCTGTGGGTGCGGGTCTATTTCTTCGATAACGAAGCCATTGAGGGTATCGTCGCCAATTCGATCAAATTCCTCCTGGAGGATGGCTTCTACTTGAAACCTCCCGATCCCAATAGCAACAACCGCTTGATGTGCGTTGTGAAGTCGGCGCTCAAGGACTTCACCGTACTTGGGGTGCAGTACTCCAAAGGTAACATTGCAGATTATTACGAACGGTTCATGAGCTCGAAGAACCAGGAAGCGAAAACCACCACCTAGCCGCTTGCCTTGCCGCCGGCAAGCCGATGCCTGGCCAAGCCCCCACAATGGAACTCTCTCTTCCAGAAGCGGCTCCGCCAAAGAAGCCGAAAAGCCAGCGTTACTGAAACGTTCCTGCAAAACCTGTGAAACGGCACCGCATCGACTATGAAGCTCTTGACAAGAGGTTTCTCTGGCACCCCTTCACGCAGATGCGCGACTGGATGGAGTCTCCGCAGCTCGTCATCGAGCGTGGCCAGGGAGTCTATCTTTTCGATACCCAGGGTAATCGCTACCTGGATGGCGTCTCTTCGCTCTGGGCTAATATTCATGGCCACCGGCACCCGGCCCTGGTGCGAGCCATTCGGCGGCAGCTGGCCAAGCTGGAACACAGCACGTTTCTGGGCCTGACCAACGTTCCTGCCATCGAGCTCGCCACAAAGCTTGTTGCCATCGCCCCGGCGAACCTCAAGCGCGTCTTCTATTCCGACAACGGCTCGACGGCCGTCGAGATTGCGCTGAAAATGTCGTTTCAGTTCTGGCGCCAGCAAGGCAGAGCATTCGCGAGCAAACGGAAGTTCATCTCCTTTGTCAACGCTTACCACGGCGACACTCTCGGGTCGGTCAGCGTCGGTGGCGTGGACTTGTTTCACAAGATCTTCAAGCCGCTGCTGTTCAAGTCGTTCAAAGCGTTTTACCCGCAGTGCTACCGATGCCCCTTTGGGAAACAGCCGGCTGCTTGCGACGTCTACTGCCTGAACGATTTCGAAGCAACCTTGGCGCAGCATCACCATGAAGTATGCGCTGTGGTTGTCGAGCCTGCCATTCAAGGTGCTGCCGGAATGCTGACGGCTCCTCGCGGGTTCTTGAAGCGCATCGAAGCACTCTGCCGGGATCACAACGTCCATCTCATTCTGGATGAAGTGGCCACTGCGTTCGGGCGCACCGGAACCATGTTTGCGTGTGAACAAGAAAAGGTTGTCCCCGACTTCCTGGCCTTAGCGAAGGGGCTCAGTGGCGGCACGTTGCCCCTGGCCGCAACGCTGACTACGCCAGAGATCTTCAACGCTTTTCTTGGAGAGTACGCCGACTTCAAATCCTTCTTCCATGGCCACACCTACACGGGCAATCCCTTAGCTTGTGCCGCGGCAGCGGCCAGTCTCGATCTGTTCAAGTCCGAAAAGACTCTCCAAAGATTGAGGCCGAAAGCCACTTACCTCAGCCGTCGCCTGGAAGATTTCCGGCAGCTTCGGCACGTGGGCGATCTGCGCCAGGCCGGCTTTATTGCCGGCATCGAGCTTGTCCAGGATCGCGATTCGAAGACTCCCTATCCAGCTTCCGACCGCATTGGCCACGTGGTTGTGCTGGAGGCTCGGCGCCGGGGAGCGATTCTGCGGCCGTTAGGAAACGTTGTGGTGCTGATGCCCCCGCTGTCGATCTCGCGCGCCCAGTTGAAAGAGCTCCTCGACATCACCTACGCGAGTATCGAGGCCGCCACGCAGCATCGGCAGCCCAGGGTCGCGTCAAAGTCGTGAGCCCTCCCTTACGGTCGGGCTACTGAACAACCGCGTGGGCCAAATCAGTAGCCCGCGCGTTATACATAGCGTCATAAATAATGCCGCATAGTGTTCTTGCTTTCAAAGCCTCTCCTTGCCATAGTCGAAGGGCAAGGAGGGCTTTGCCCATGCGAAAACTTACGATTTCGGACAAAGAAGTCATGCGCCTGGCCGTGCAGCAAGAGATCACGCGCTCGGAAGAATCGCGATACGACCACCGTCTGCACGGCATTTTGCTGGTGAGTCAAGGGCT
>VFZK01000557.1 GCA_016871215.1 Acidimicrobiia bacterium
TTGATATCTCTAACACCAGAAGGCCGAACAGCAAGCGGGCCGCGCCAACCAAGGATGGTCGGCCGGGCAAAACCCTCGATTTCCAGCACCGTGGAAATCGAGGCCAGCCGATCCGGGCGTTCCCCGCTTGCCGGGCATGTCCGGGCCTAACTCCCCGCTGGGCGTTGCAGCCGCGCCCCCACATCAGGGGAAGGCTGCCGAGCGAAGAGGGATCCTCGCCCGCACTGTCCTTTCTGGCCTGGACGAGCCCACTGGTGGCGAGTCTGCTACCAATCGCCCGAAGCCTGTTTCAACGCTGCAGCCTGCCACGGTTTCCCTCGCAACTCTCCTTCAGGAAGCCCGCCAAAAGCGGTTGGAAGTGCTCCTAAGCCAAGCCATGGTGGCGCAGGCACGTGCCAAACTGGCATTGGACCAGAGCCAAGCTCATCCTGACTGGTCCGTTCTTTGGGGCTACAAGCGCACCGCCGGTTTCAACACGCTGATGGCTGGAGTCGTCGTGTCGTTACCCCTATTTGACCGCTACCAAGGCGGTATTGCCAGCGCTTCTGCAGAGCTCGAACGCCCGCACTCCCTGCTCCGAGCAACCCTCGCCACAGTGGAGACCGAAGTTGCGGCAGCCCTGGCACAGCTGCGGCGACAGTATGCCATGCTCGTGCAGATGCAAGAGCGCGTCCTCGAGCAAGCTGAAGAATCCCTTCGGATCTCGCTCGCCGCCTATCAAGAGGGAGGTACTGACCTCCTGCGATTGCTGGATGCCCAAAGAGCGCGCAACGAAATTCGCCTCCTTCAGACCCAAGCAGAAATGGCCTGCCAAGTTAGCCTCGTTGAGTTGGAATCAGCGGTGGGAACCGAGAAACTGATCATCAGCCAGGAGCTCCTACGTGATCGCCCATGAGAAGCTGCCCGTAATTGTCTGGAGTACCTGGCTCGCATTGATGGCCAGCGGATGCTCCCAACGGCCGGAAAGCAGCCCGCCAGGGGCAAGCACATCTATCGCCGTGGCCGATTCTGACGTAGTCGTCTTGGATGCGACGGCGCTTCGTGAAGGCCGTGTCGTGCTGAGCGAGGTCAAGCGGGACCGCTTGCCCGAAGTCTTGCAGGTGACAGGTCGAATCGGCGTGAACGAGAATGAAACGGCCCGAGTCGGAGCCGTCACGCAGGGAAGGATTGTTCGAGTTCTTGCCAATGTTGGAGATGCGGTACAGCGTGGACAGCCGCTAGCGGAACTCCACAGCTACGAAGTCCACGACATCCGAGCGGAACTAACGAAAGCACGAGCTGAATTGGATCGAAGACGGTCTGAGCTGCAGTTTGTGAGTAAAGCAAGAGACCGAACCGCCCGGCTCCATTCCTTAAAGGCCGCTTCTCTGGAGCAGTTGCAACGCGCGGAAGCCGACGTCGTCGCCGCGGAACAGACCGTCGTGTCGGCCCAGGCCGACATCGATCGGATCATCGAGCCTCTGCACTATCTGGGCGTTTCCCCAGAGCCCGTTGGATCTGCTCGCCGCGGATACCCGGGAAACCGTGAACCGAGTGAACGCATTCCTGTTGTGGCCCCCCTTTCGGGAGTCGTACTTAGGCGTATGGTGACTCCTGGTGCGGTTGTTTCAGCTTCGTCAGACCTTTTCGAGATCGGGAACCTCAACACGCTCTGGGTTAATGCCGAGGTGCACGAAAGGTACCTGTCGTCATTGAAGGTCGGGCGTCCGGTCGAAGTTTCCGTTCAGGCCTACCCACAGACCTTGTTCCCCGGCAAGCTGACTTATATGGCTGAGACGCTAGACCCGACAACCCGGACCATCCAGCTCCGCTGCGAAACCAAAAACCTCGAACGGAAGCTAAAGCCAGAGATGTACGCCACGATTACGATCGCCTTGGGGCAAACGATCGACTCTACGTTGATTCCAACATCGGCAATGACCGAGGTTCGGGGCGAGTCTGTGGTGTTTGTCCAGGATCAAGGTCCCCGTTTCCGAGTTCGGCGGATCAAGCCTGGCCGCCAAACTGGCGGGCTGACGGAAGTTCTCGAAGGCTTGCGCCCGGGAGAAAGGATCGCTGGCGCGGGCAGCTTTCTCCTCAAATCAGAGCTGCTGAAGAATCAGACAGCGGAGGAGTAAACGATGCTGAACCGGCTTGTTGACCTCCATCTGCATCACCGCTGGCTTGTGCTCGCTGGCTTGGGCGGACTCGTCATCGTGGGACTCTGGTCACTGAGCCAAATATCGATTGACGCTTTTCCTGACCTGACCAACAACCAGGTCGTGATCCTGACTGAGGCGCGAGGCATGGCGCCTGTCGAGGTCGAACAGCTTGTCACCTTCCCGATCGAGGCTGCTTTGATGGGGGTACCGGGAACAGTTCAAGTACGGTCAGTTTCGAAACTCGGGCTATCCCTCGTCACGGTAGTTTTCGAGGATTCCGTCAACCTTTATCTCGCCCGGCAGCTAGTCAACGAACGTTTGCAAGATGCCCGCGCACGCATTCCTCCTGGTCTTGAACCCTCGCTTGGCCCCGTTGCCACTGCGTTTGGGGAGCTCTATCAATAGTTGCGAAAGTACCAGCACTAAGTGGTCTCTGCTGCATACTTAGTCTCAGCAAGTTGGAAGAAAGACAGAATCAGTTGACGAGAGCGCTGACTCGAAAGCAAGATTGAAAACAACGCCGCTTTGAACTCCGCCTTGGTGGCCACAAACCGTTTCGCCAGCCGCGCCTTGGCATGGTTCCAGACCTGTTCGTCCGGGTTGAGTTCCGGAGCGTAGCTGGG